>JANNKZ010000349.1:0-3297 GCA_031396515.1 Gammaproteobacteria bacterium | reverse complement strand
CCGCGGCCGCCGATGTTCCTGCCGTTCCAGTTGCGCGGCCTGGCGATCGAGAACCGCATCGTCGTCGCGCCCATGGCGCAGTACTCGGCCGAGGACGGCATGCCGAACGACTGGCATCTCGTGCACCTCGGTGCGCGCGCGACCGGCGGCGCGGGGCTGCTCTTCACCGAGATGACCTGCCCGTCGCCGCAGGCGCGCATCTCGCCCGGCTGCACCGGCCTCTGGAACGAGGCACAGCGCGACGCCTGGCGGCGCATCGTCCTGTTCTCGCACCGGCACGGACGCGCCAAACTTTGCATGCAGCTCGGTCATTCCGGCCGCAAGGGCTCGACCCAGCTCGGCTGGGAGGACGACGACCACCCGCTCAAGAGCGGCAACTGGGAAACGATCGCGCCGTCGCCGCTGCCGTACCTTGAGGGCATCAGCGCGCCGCCACGCGAGATGACTCGCGCCGACATGGACCGCGTGCTCGCGGAGTTCGTGCAAAGCGCGCGCTACGCCGCCGAAGCCGGCTTCGACATGCTCGAACTGCACATGGCGCACGGCTATCTCCTCGCGAGCTTCCTGTCGCCGCTCACGAACATCCGCGAGGACCGCTACGGCGGCAACGTCGCGAATCGCCTGCGTTTTCCGCTCGAAGTCGCGGCCGCCGTGCGCGCCGCCTGGCCGGCGGATCGCCCGCTGTCGGTGCGCGTCTCGTCCAGCGACTGGGCGCAGGGCGGGCTCAGCGAGGACGAACTGATCGCGATCGCGCGGGCGATGCAAGCCGAGGGCGTGGACCTGCTCAATCTCTCGAGCGGCCAGACCGTGCCCTGGCAAAAGCCGGTGTACGGACGCATGTGGCAAACGCCCTTCTCGGACCTCGTCCGCAACGTCGTCGGCATCCCGACCATTGCCGTCGGCAACATCTACGAGGCGGATCACGCCAATTCGATCATCGCCGCCGGCCGCGCCGACCTGTGTGCGCTGGCACGGCCGCACCTCGCCGATCCGGCGTGGACGCTCCGTGCCGCGGCGGAGCAGGGGTGGCAGGAGCAATGGTGGCCGCCGCAGTACGCCTCGGCCAAGCGCCAGCTCGAGCGCAATCTCGAGCGCGCGGCGCAGCTGGCCGGACCGGTCTGAGGAGACACACATGACCGAATCGCTCAAGGGGCAGCACGCGCTCGTGACCGGCGGCGGCCGCGGCATCGGCGCCGCGATCGCGAAATCGCTCGCGGCCGCGGGTGCGCGCGTCACGATCCTCGGCCGGACGGCTTCGCTGCTCGACGAAACCGCGATCGACCTGCCGGGCACGACCGTCACGGTCCCCGCCGACGTCACCGATTCGAATCAGGTCGAGCGCGCGTTTGCGAAAGCGCGCGAAGCGGCGGGCGAGATCACGATCCTCGTCAACAACGCCGGCCGGCCGGCGAGCCGGGCGCTCGCGAAGAGCGACGAGGCCTTCTGGCGCGAGATGCTCGAGGTCAACTTGACGGGCACGTATCACTGCACGCGCGCCGCGATCGCGCCGATGCTGGCCGCCAACTGGGGCCGCATCGTCAACGTTTCGAGCACCGCAGGCCTGCGTGGCTATGCCTACTGCACCGCCTATTGCGCGGCCAAGCACGGCGTCATCGGCCTGACCCGCGCGCTCGCGCTCGAGGTCGCGAAGACCGGCATCACCGTGAATGCCGTCTGTCCGGGCTACACCGACACCGGCGTCGTCCGCGACGCCGTGAAGAACATCAGCGCGAAGACGGGGCGCAGCGAAAATGATGCCCGCGAGACGCTCGTCTCCTCCAATCCGCAGCAGCGCCTGGTGACGCCGGAGGAAGTTGCGAATGCCGTGCTCTGGCTCTGCGGCCCGGGCAGCGAGAGCATCAATGGCCAGAGCATCGCCATCGCCGGCGGCGAGGTCACCTGATGGCGAAGCCCGCCCTCGACGCCGAGACGCGCGCCATGGATGCCGAGACGCGTGTCGATCGCGCGGACCATGGCGCGATCCGGCTGTGGCTGCGCATGCTCGCGACCAACCGGCTGGTCGAGACGCGCACGCGCCGCCTGCTGCAGGAACGCTACGCGACCACGCTGCCGCGCTTCGACCTGATGGCGCAGCTCGAGCGCTTCCCGCAGGGGCTGCGCATGAACGAGCTGTCGAAGCGCATGATGGTAACCGGCGGCAACGTCACCGGCATCACCGACCTGCTCGAACGCGAGGGCCTGGTCGAGCGCGTCGCGGACCCGGGCGATCGGCGCGCCTGGCTCGTGTGCCTGACCCGCGCGGGTCGCAAGGGCTTCGCCGCAATGGCGGAGGAGCACGAGCGCTGGGTCGTCGAGGCCTTTTCGGAGCTGTCCGCGCGCGAGATGAACGCGATGGCGGCGCTGCTCGCCCGGCTGAAGTCGCACGTCCGGTCACTGGAAGGAAGCAAGGCATGAGCAATGCGATCACCGATCCCGCGGCCTACCGCGCGCAGCATTTCCTGTGGAGAGTCGAGAACCGCATCGGGCGCATCACGCTGAACCGCCCGGACAAGCGCAATCCGCTGACCTTCGAATCCTATGCGGAGCTGCGCGACCTGTTCCGCGCGCTGACCACGGACGCGAACGTCCGCGCGGTCGTGATCGACGGCGCCGGCGGCAATTTCTGCTCGGGCGGCGACGTCAACGAGATCATTGGCCCGCTGACGAAGATGGACAAGCCCGCGCTGCTCGATTTCACGCGCATGACCGGCGACCTCGTGCGCGCGATGCGCGCCTGCCCGCAGCCGGTGATCGCGGCGATCGATGGCACCTGCGCGGGCGCGGGCGCAATGATCGCGCTGTTCTCCGACTTCCGTTACGCGACGCCTGCCGCGCGCACGGCGTTCCTGTTCGTGCGCGTCGGCCTCGCCGGCTGCGACATGGGCGCCTGCGCGGCGCTGCCGCGCGTGGTCGGCCACGGCCGCGCGGCAGAACTGCTCTACACCGGGCGCGTCCTCACGGCCGATGAGGGCGAGCGCTGGGGGTTCTTCAATGCGATCCTCCCCGCCGACGTGCTGATGACGCGTGCGCTCGAACTCGCCGCGCAGATTGCCGACGGGCCGACGTTTGCGCATGCCATGACCAAGAGGATGCTGCACCGCGAGTGGGGCATGGGCCTCGACGAGGCGATCGACGCCGAGGGCAAGGCGCAGGCCGTGTGCATGCAGACCAACGATTTCCGCCGCGCTTTCGAGGCCTTTGCCGCGAAGCGCAAACCCGCATTCGAGGGCAACTGATGACGCCGCACGACGACCGCCTGCAATGGCCCTTCTTCGACGAATCGCACCGGCAACTCGC
>JANNKZ010000387.1:0-1982 GCA_031396515.1 Gammaproteobacteria bacterium | reverse complement strand
CTTCATGTCGGATGCCGGAACCTTCTCGCGTTCGAGCGCGGTCGCGGCGGTCGCCGACAACTGCTCGAGGATCTTCGCGATCTCCTGCGGCGTGGTTTCGGCGAACTTGCGGATGAACGTGCGCGCGGACTCATCGCGCAGTGCCGTGGTCGCATCGCCGAGCGCGCAGAGCACGCCCGGCCCGGGCGGAATGATCGCCGGCCAGGAGCCGAGCAGGCGCGAAAGCGCATTCGCGTGCAGCGGGCCCGCGCCGCCGAAGGCGATCAGCGCGTAGTCGCGCGGGTCATGCCCCTGCTCGACGGAAACCAACCGGAGCGCACCGACCATGTTTTCGTTGACGATGTCATAGATGCCCTGGGCCGCGTCCTCGACGGATTTCCCGAGCGCACTCGCGACCTTGCCGACGGCCTTCACCGCGAGCGCGCGGTCGAGTTCGAGGTCGCCGCCGAGCCGCTGCATCGCCGGCAGGTAGCCGAGCACGACATTCGCATCCGTCACGGTCGGCTCGGCGCCGCCTCGGCCGTAAGCGGCCGGCCCCGGATCCGCGCCCGCGGACTGCGGTCCCACGCGAAGCGCTTTCGTGAGTTCAGGCACGTGCGCGATCGAGCCGCCGCCGGCGCCGACCGAGCGGATGTCCACGGAGGACGCGCGCACGGTGACGTCGCCGACCGTCGTCTCGCGCCGCAGCCGCGGCACGCCGTTCATGATGAGCGCGACGTCGGTCGAGGTGCCGCCGACGTCCACGGTGAGCAGGTTCGGGAATCCCGCCTGCAGCGCGACCCAGACCGCGCCGGTGACGCCGCCCGCGGGGCCGGACATCAGCAGGTTGACCGGATACTCCTCGGCGGAGGCCGCGGACGCGAGGCCGCCGTCCGATCGGAGAATATGCAGATTCACGCGCCCGGCCTGCGAAGCGAGTTTCTTCTGCAGGTTGTTCACGTAGCGTTGCACGACCGGGCGCACGTAGGAATTCGCGACCGTCGTGACCGTGCGCTCGTACTCCTGCATCTCCGGCACGACTTCGGAGGAGAGCGAGACCGGCACGCCCGGCAGCACCGCGGAGGCGATCTCGCGGATGCGCCGCTCGTGCGCGTCGTTCGCGAAGGAGTTGATCAGCGAGACCGTCAGCGCCTCGATCTTCGCGGTCTTCAGTTTCGCGAGCGAATCGCGCAGTGCCGATTCGTCGAGCGCGCGCACGACCTCGCCGCGCGCATCCACGCGCTCGTCCGCCTCGATGGTCAGCGCGAGCGGCGCCATCGGCAGCGATTTGTTGTAGATGACCCAGCCGCCGAGTCCGCCCGGCACATAGGAACGCGCGATCTGCAGCACCTGGCGATAGCCTTTCGTCGTCACGAGGCCGACTTTCGCGCCCGAACTCGTGAGCACGGTATTGGTCGCGACGGTCGTACCGTGCATCACGTGCTCGATCGCCTGTGGGGCGATGCCGGCCAGCTTGCAGATACGCGCGAGGCCCGCGAGCACGCCGACCGACTGGTCCTTCGGCGTGCTCGGCACCTTTGCGCTCCAGGTGCGGCCGTTCTTCTCGTCGACCAGCAGCAGGTCGGTGAATGTGCCGCCGACGTCGATGCCGAGTCTGTAACTCACGTCGTCTCCTTCGAAACAGGAAAATCCCCGGCCTTGGTTAAGAGTCCCGGCACGCGCCGCCCGAAGCGCTCCTCGAGCCAGCGCGCGGTATCCATCACGCGCCCGAGATCGACGCCGGTCGCGACTTTGGCGCGCGCGAGCATATAGAGGAGGTCCTCGGTCGGTATGTTACCCGTCGCCGCCGGCGCGAACGGGCAGCCGCCGATGCCACCGATGCTCGCGTCGAGCACGTCGACGCCGGCTTCGACCGCGGCCCAGGCATTGGCGATGCCGGTGTTGCGCGTGTTGTGGAAATGGCAGCGGTCTTGTGAACGCTCTCTAGGATGCGTTACATCGAACGGCCGGATTCTCCGGCCGCACCGCCTGAAGGGGTTTTT
>JANNKZ010000386.1:0-2401 GCA_031396515.1 Gammaproteobacteria bacterium | reverse complement strand
GCGGACTTCGCGTAGCGTGTGTCGGGTCGGATCATGGAAAGCTGGCAATATACCGGAATGAGCGGCCGTCATTGGTGGGAGCGCGCGGATCTCGGGTATCGCGATGGCCGGCTGCATTTCGCCGGGCAGGATCTCGAGGCGCTGGCGGCGGAATCCGGAACTCCGGCCTTCGTCTATTCGGGTGCGCGTGTCCTCGAGAGTCTGGAACGGCTGCGCGCCGCGCTCGATGCGGAGGGCATCGCGCACGATGCCTTCTACGCGATCAAGGCCAATCGCTACGCACCGCTCGTCAGCTCCCTGCAACAGAGCGGCCGCTGCGGAATCGATGCCTGCTCGCCGGCCGAACTGCGCTATGCCTTGAAGGCGGGCTTCGCGGAAAGCCAGATTTCTTACACGGGCACCTCCGTATCGGAAACGGACCTCGACGTCATCGCTCGGCATCCCGGAGTGCACGTCAATTGCGACGCCATTTCGACAATCCGTCGCCTTGGCCGGCGCTGCCAAGGGCGGCGCATCGGCCTGCGGATCAATCCAGAACTCGGCGCCGGCTATAACGAGAAATTGCGTTACGCGGGCGACAAGCCGACCAAATTCGGCATCTACCGCGACCGCTTCGACGAGGCGCTCGCCGTCGCGGCCGAATATGGAATGTCGGTGGAGGTGCTGCACTTCCACATCGGCAGCGGTTACCAGGGGGACGCGCTTGAGGTGCTGGACGAAGTGCTGCGCCGGACGGGCGAACTGCTCGATGCGAACCCGAAGATCCGTACGCTCAATGTCGGCGGCGGGCTCGGGTTGCGGGTCGCCGAGACCGACGTTCCGGTCGATCTCGGGCGCTGGGCGGCGATCATCGCACGCCACCTTGTCCCGCGCGCAGTGCGCGTGCAGGTGGAGCCGGGCGATTACCTGGTGAAGGATGCGGGCATCCTGCTGGTTCGCGCCAACACGGTCGAAGACAAGGCGGGCACGCGCTTTGTCGGCGTGGATGCCGGCCTCGGCATCGAAAGTCTCTATGCCTACTACCGCACGCCGATGGTCGTTGCGCCGCTCCGTCCAGCCGCGGGGGCGCCGGAACGCGTCACCATTGCCGGCAACATCAACGAGGCCATGGACCTGCTCGCCGAGGACATCGAACTGCCGCCGATCGCGGAGGGCGACCTGCTTGCGCTCCTGAACGTCGGCGGCTACGGCTCGGCCGCGGCGTCGAATCACTGCATGCGCGGGGAGTTTCGGGAGTACCTAGTGCCATGACCTGCAGAATTCTGTCCGGCCTTGCCGCCGCCGCCATTCTCCTGCCGGTCATCGGCACAAACGCCGGCGACACGCCCGAGGTCGCCGAACAGAAGCGTCAGCTCATCCAGGCCTACAACGTTGCGCACACGACCGGCATCTGCGACGTGTTCGCGGCGCTCCGGAAATGGCAGAAGGCGGGCTGGCCGGAAGGCGAGACCGCAGTCACGCAGTTCCTGACCGACAAGATCCTGCCGCGCTTCGCCCCGGATCCCGCCGTGCTCAAGGACAAGCCGGCCGCCGAGCTCGAGGTGGAGTTCGGAAAATTCTGTGCCCAGTCGGCGGCGACGACGGCGCAGGCCATGGACGGACTGACCCGGGCGCCGGCAGCGGAAGCCGAGGCGGCCCGGCGACTTGGCGACACGCTGCTCGCGGCAGCCTTCCTCGGCCAGTGCCAGGCGGCGTCCGCGTTGTACCTGCAGGGCGTGCCAGAACACAAGAAGCGCCTCGAGGAGTTCGTCATTGCGGAGGTCTATGCGAAGGATTCGAAGTACCGCCACGCGGAAATCAACGCCGAATCGCTCGCCGGCGGTGACGTGGCCGGTGCAGTCGTCAAGACGCAGGAGAACTCGGCGAAGGCGACGCTTTATTGGAAGGACTGCGATACGGCCACGGCCGGCTTCCAGTCGATTTTCGAACAATTGAAGCCAGCGCCTTGAGGTTCCGGGGAATTCCGGGAGATCATGCCGGCATGGCCACGACCACCCGCTGCGTGATCCTCGTCGCATCCGTCCTCGCACTGGGCCCGGGCGCCGCGCACGCCGCCCTCAATCGCACCGAGCGCGCGATCGCGGACCACGCCGCGAAAGGGCAGGCCGCCGCCGAGGCGCTGGTCGAAAAGGCGGTCAACATCGAGAGCCCGACGGAGAACGTCACGGGCGTACGCGCGGTGGGCGATGTCTTCGCCGGCGAGCTGCAAGTCATCGGTTTCGAGACGCGCTGGATCGACATGCCGGCCGACATGAAGCGCGCCGGCCACCTGGTGGCGCAGACGAAAGGCAAGCGCGGCAAGCGCCTGCTGCTGCTCGGACACATTGACACGGTGCTCGCGGGTGAGCGCTTCCGGCGCGACGGCACGCGCGCCTACGGCACCGGCACGGCCGACATGAAG
>JANNKZ010000380.1:0-2223 GCA_031396515.1 Gammaproteobacteria bacterium | reverse complement strand
TGGAACACGATCGTCCTCGTGGTCGGTGTCGTCGTGATCGCGATGACGCTCGGCACTTCGCTCGCCTGGCTCACCGCCGCCTGCAATTTCCCCGGCCGCGCGTTCTTTTGCGGGGCGCTGCTGCTGCCGATGGCCAAGCCGGCGTACGTGCTCGCCTTCGGCGCGGTCGCGACGCTCGATTACGCGGGCCAAGTGCCGGTGACGCTGCGCGGCTGGTTCGGCGACGGGCTGTGGCTGCCGCCGGTGCGATCGGCCGCTGGCGTGATCCTCGTGCTCGCGCTTGCCGGCTATCCGTATGTCTACCTGATGGCGCGCGGCGCGTTCCTGACGCACGGCGCCCGTGCGCTCGAGGCGGCGCAGTCGCTGGGACTCGGTCCCTGGCGGGGGCTTTTCCGCGTCGCGATACCGCTCGCCCGGCCGTGGCTCGCGGGCGGCGCGGCACTGGTCGCGATGGAGACGCTTGCGGATTTCGGCGCGGTGTCGGTCTTCAACTACGACACCTTCACGACCGCGATCTACCAGGCCTGGTTCGCGTTGTTCTCGATCGAGACGGCGCTCGGGCTCGCGCTGCTGCTGCTGGTCTTCGTCCTCGTGGCGCTCGCGCTCGAGCGCGCAGCGCGTGGCCGGGCGCGCTACGCAGCCACCGACTCCGGTGCGCGTGCGCCGCAGCGGCTCGAACTCGCAGGCGCGCGCGGGTGGGTGGCGTGTGCATACGCGTCATTCGTGTTTGCGCTCGGCTTCGCGCTGCCGGCGGTCGCGCTCGCCGAATGGGCGTGGAAGGTCGCGCCGATCGATCTCGATATGCGTTACGTGGACTACGCGCTGCGCACGCTTGGCCTCGCCGGCATGGCGGCGTTGCTCTGCCTCGCGCTCGCGCTGGTGCTCGGCTACGCAACGCGGCAGGCTTCGACTGGCGTCACGCCAGCGGCGGCGCGCGTGGCGACGCTCGGCTACGCCGTGCCGGGCACGGTGCTTGCGGTCGGCGTGGTCACGGCGCTCGGCGCCGTGGACCAGGGCGTCCGTGCGATCACTGGCGGCGAGGGGATCTGGCTGCAGGGCACGGTGTTCGCGCTTCTGCTCGGCTATATCGCGCGTTTCCTCGCGGTCGCGCACGGGCCGGTGCAGGGCGGCTTCGCGCGCATCCGTCCAGCGCTCGAAGACGCGGCGCGCGGGCTTGGCCTGCGCGCGCGCGAAGTATTCACGCGCCTGCACCTGCCGCTGCTCGGCGCTGGCGTCGGCACGGCCGCGATCCTCGTGTTCGTGGACGTGATGAAGGAGATGCCGATCACGCTGATGACCCGGCCCTTCGGCTGGGACACACTGGCGGTGCGGGTGTTCGAGATGACCGCAGAGGGCGAGTGGGAGCGAGCGGCGCTGCCATCGCTCGCGATCGTGGTCGCCGGTCTGCTGCCCGTGGCGCTTCTGACCTGGAGGATGGAACGTGCGGCTCGAGCTGCGTGAGCTCCACAAGACCTACGGCGCGACCGTCGCGGTCGACCGGCTGTCGCTCGCGCTCGAGGCGGGCCGCATCGGCTGCCTGCTCGGTCCGAGCGGCTCCGGCAAAACGACCGTGCTGCGCGCGATTGCGGGTTTCGAGCGGCCGGACGCCGGCGAAGTGCTCGCAGGCGGCGAGCCGCTGTCGGCTGCGGGCACCTGGGTGCCGCCGGAGCGGCGGCGCATCGGTATGGTGTTCCAGGACTACGCGCTGTTCCCGCACCTGACGGTGCGCGCGAACGTAGCCTTCGGGCTCCGCGATGCCGACCGCGCCGTGCGCGAACGGCGCGCGCTCGAGATGCTGGAACTCGTCGGCCTCGCCGACCAGGCGGCCAAGATGCCGCACGAACTCTCAGGCGGACAGCAGCAGCGCATCGCGCTTGCCCGCGCGCTCGCGCCGCGACCGCGGCTTGTACTGCTCGACGAGCCGTTCTCGAACCTCGATGCGGAAGTGCGCATGGAACTCGCGCAGCAGGTGCGCGTTGCGCTCCAGGCCGAGGGCGCGACAGCGCTTCTCGTCACCCACGACCAGCGCGAGGCCTTCGCGATCGCGGACGAGATCGGCGTGCTGCGCGCGGGACGGCTCGAGCAGTGGGACGCGCCGTGGAAGCTCTATCACTCGCCGGCGACGCGCTTCGTTGCGGACTTCGTCGGCGAGGGCAGCTTCATCCAGGGCACGGTGCTGGGACCCGGGCGGGTTTCGACCGAGCTCGGCGTCATCGAGGGCCA
>JANNKZ010000377.1:0-2971 GCA_031396515.1 Gammaproteobacteria bacterium | reverse complement strand
CTCGCGCCGAGTCACTCGCGCTTGCCGTGGAAAACGAAGTGACGACTGCCATCGAGCGGCTGGCCCTGGCCCGTGACGTCAGCGGGCGCTTTCGCGATGAGCTGCTGCCGAGCACGGCGTCGGCCGTCGCGCGCCAGCAGGAACGGGTCAACTTCATGCTGGTCGGCGTCTTCGACCTGATCCGGACCAAGCGCGAGCAATACGACGCCTGGCAGGGTTACTTCGAATCGGTGCGCGACTACTGGATCGCGCGGACTGCGCTCCGTTCCGCGACCGGTGGGTTGCTGCCGGGTGACGAGGAAACGACATCGATGACCGTCGGCATGGACGAAACAGTCGCTCCAGACCGGAAAACCACGGACCAGAACGAGATGCCGCACGCGCACCCCGAGGAACAGCCATGAAGATGACCCGACGCAATTGGTTTCGCTGGATGGGCGCCGGCAGCCTGCTGCCGCTCGCAATCGCGGCCGACCGCGCCGCGGCCCAGGGTCACGAGGGACACACCATGCCGATGCCCACGGAGCCCCCGCGTGACCCGGCACCGCCGGCGGCCGGGAGCGGCTATGCGCCGGTGCGGACTCTGAACGGCTGGACGCTTCCCTATCGCATGGTCGGCGGCGTCAAGGAGTTCCACCTGGTGGCCGAAGAGGTGGAGCATGAATTCGCCCCGGGCTCGCGCGCGAAATGCTGGGGTTACAACGGCACGACGCCCGGCCCGACGATCGAAGCGGTCGAGGGCGACCGCGTGCGCATTCTGGTGACCAACCGGTTGCCGGAACACACGACCATCCATTGGCACGGAATCCTTCTGCCCTCCGGCATGGACGGCGTCGGCGGTCTGTCGCAGCCGCACATCCAGCCTGGCGAGACCTACGCCTACGAATTCACGCTGCGCCAGCACGGCACGCACATGTACCACCCGCATGCCGACGAAATGGTACAGCTCGCAGTCGGCATGATGGGAATGTTCATCATCCATCCGCGCGCGGGCGAGCCTGCCCGCATCGACCGCGACTACTGCTTTCTGCTGCACAACTGGGCGCTGCACCCGGGTACCTACCGGCCGGATCCGGCGATCATGCAGGAATTCGACCTGTGGACCTTCAACAGCAAGGTTTTCCCGGCGATCGATCCGTTGGTCGCCCGCAGCGGCGAACGCGTGCGCATCCGCGTCGGCAACCTGTCGATGTGGAATCACCCAATCCATATGCATGGCGTGCAGTTTCATGTCACCGGCGGGGATGGCGGGCGCTGGCCGCGCGCGTTGTGGCGGCCCGAAGTCACCGAGATCGTCGGTGTCGGCCAGACGCGTGATCTGGAATTCGTCGCCGTGCCGGGCGACTGGGCGCTGCACTGCCACATGTCGCACCACACCATGAACGCAATGGGTCACGACTTGCCGAATGCGCTCGGCGTGAAGCAGGGCGATCTCGAAGCAGCGGTCCAGAAGATGCTGCCGGGCTACATGACAATGGGCGAAACAGGAATGGCGGAGCACCAGGACCACAGCGAAAGCGGACACATGCAGGGCCCGGAAAACACGTTGCCGATGATGGTCGGCAAGGGCGCGTTCGGAAATCTGGAGATGGGCGGGATGTTCACGGTGGTGAAGGTCCGCGACCAACTCCGGCGCGGCGACTACGGCGACCCGGGCTGGTACCCGAATCCACGCGGGACTCTTGCGCGTCGGGTCAGCGACGACCCGAACTTCGGTATGCCGGCACGGCGCGGAGCGCCGGTCGAATCCATCCCGCTCAAGGAAGCGGCGCCCATCGATCATTCGAAGATGAACCACTCAAATTGAGGGACGTTCAATGAAACTTGTTGCGTGGCTATTGGCGCTGCTGGTGCTGGTCGGTGCCGGCGCGGGCGTTTTCGTCTGGTCTGGCGCCTTCAACATCGCGGCGGACGAACCCCACTGGCCACTGACCGCGTGGCTCATGGAAACGGCACGGGATCGCTCGATCGCGGCGCGGGCCTCCGACGTCATCGTTCCCGCTCTCGAGGATGAGTCGCAGATCCGCGCGGGCGCTGGAAATTATGACGCCATGTGCGCCGGCTGCCATTTGCAACCCGGCGTGGAGCGGAGCGAAGCGAGCGCCGGGCTCTATCCGGCCCCGCCAAACCTGACCCGGCGCCGGATCGACGATGCCGCGCGGGCGTTCTGGGTCGTCAAGCACGGGATCAAGATGAGCGGCATGCCGGCGTGGGGGCGCAGTATGGAGGACGAGCCGATCTGGGGGATGGTTGCGTTTATGCAGCAGTTGCCCGACATGTCGCCGGATCGCTATCGCGAGCTGGTTGACGCCAGCGGCGGCCATTCGCACGGTGGCAAAGGCGACCGCCCGCAGGACGATGGCGGGACGCCGCCGGCCGCACCCGCGGTAGAAGCGAAGCCCAAATCGCACGCCGATGCCCCGCCACACGAACACTAGAACCGACACAAGGAGTCCGACATGAATCGCTTCATTTCATTGATACCGGTCGCGTTGCTATTTGCGGCGAATCCGGTGGTGGCCGCGGAGCCGCAGGTCGATGTACCGGGAGAGGCTCGCGCCGCCGTCGCGACCGTGGACCGCTTCTTTGCGGCGCTGTCCGCCGGCGATCTGACGGCTGCCAGCGCGGAACTGGATCCGCAGGTCGTCATCCTCGAAAGCGGTGGCGGGGAATATTCGGCCGCCGAGTACATCGGCGGACACGCCAAGCACGATGCCGAGTTCCTGAAAGCTGCGCACCATCAGCCCGGCCGGCGCACGGCGCGGGTCAGCGGGGATCTGGCATGGGTCGCGAGCGAAAGCGAGATGCACGTCAAGAAGGACGGCAAGCCCGCAGTCACCTTGAGCGCTGAGACGATGGTACTGCGATCGACCGCCGCGGGCTGGAAGATCGTCCATGTCCACTGGTCGTCCAGGACGAAGAAATCCAGCTAGACAGGCGCCAAACCACATTGGGGACAATGAACATGAAC
>JANNKZ010000330.1:0-7893 GCA_031396515.1 Gammaproteobacteria bacterium | reverse complement strand
GCGATCATGGGCATGAACAACGTGTACTACCGCTTCCTGCACCTGGTCGAGGACGAGGAGTACGCGAAGCTGCCGGCCCGGCTCCGCATGAACGTGATCGGCAATCCCGGCATCGCCAAGGCGGACTTCGAGCTGGTCTCGCTCGCCGTGTCGGCCGTGAACGGCTGCGGCAAGTGCGTCACCGCTCACGAGCGCGTGCTGCGCCAGCACGACGTTGGACGCGAGGCCGTGCAGTCGGCAGTGCGCATCGCCTCGGTGATCCACGCCGTCGCCGGCGTGCTCGACTACGAGACTGCACGCGCGGCCTAGGGACTGTCCCTTCTTCAGTACAAGGAGAAACCGATGAGTCCGGAAACCGAGTCGAAGAGCGCCGGCAAGTGCCCGGTAATGCATGGATCGAAGCCGCGGTCGAACCGCGACTGGTGGCCGACAGCGCTCAGCATTGATGTTCTGCACCGCAACTCGTCGCTGTCCGACCCGATGGGCGAGGACTTCGATTATGCGAAGGAATTCCAGACGCTCGACCTCGATGCCGTGATCAAGGATCTGAATGCCCTGATGACGGACTCGCAGGACTGGTGGCCCGCCGACTTCGGCCACTACGGCGGCCTGATGATCCGCCTGGCCTGGCACAGCGCGGGCACCTACCGCGTCACCGACGGCCGCGGCGGCGCGGGTGCGGGACAGCAGCGCTTCGCGCCGCTCAACAGCTGGCCGGACAACGCGAACCTCGACAAGGCGCGCCGGCTGCTCTGGCCGATCAAGCAGAAGTACGGCCGCAAGATCTCGTGGGCGGACCTCATGGTCCTTGCGGGCAACGTGGCACTCGAGTCGATGGGCTTCAAGACCTTCGGCTTCGCCGGCGGTCGTACCGACGTCTGGGAAGCCGAGGAACTCTACTGGGGTCCGGAAGGCACCTGGCTCGGCGACGAGCGCTACAGCGGCGAGCGGGAGCTGCACGAGTCGCTCGGCGCCGTGCAGATGGGCCTGATCTATGTCAACCCGGAAGGCCCGAACGGGAATCCGGATCCGCGCGCAGCGGCACGCGACATCCGCGAGACTTTCGCGCGTATGGCGATGAACGACGAGGAGACCGTCGCGCTGATCGCGGGCGGCCACAGCTTCGGCAAGACACACGGCGCGGGCGATCCGTCGCTCGTTGGCCCGGAGCCGGAAGCCGGCGCGCTCGAAGACCAGGGCCTCGGCTGGAAGAGCAAGCACCAGACCGGCGTCGGCGCCCATGCCATCACCGGCGGCCCGGAGGTCACCTGGACCAAGACGCCGACGAAGTTCAGCAACAACTTCTTCGAGAACCTGTTCGGCTTCGAATGGGAGCTGACGAAAAGCCCGGCCGGTGCCAAACAATGGCGCGCGAAGAACGCGCCGGCAATCATCCCGGATGCGTTCGACAAGTCGAAGAAGCACGTGCCGACGATGCTGACGACCGACCTTTCGCTTCGCTTCGACCCGGCGTACGAAAAGATCTCGCGCCGCTTCCTCGAGAACCCGGATCAATTCGCCGACGCGTTCGCGCGCGCCTGGTTCAAGCTCACCCACCGAGACATGGGCCCGATCGCCCGGTACCTCGGCCCGCTCGTGCCGAAAGAGACGCTGATCTGGCAGGACCCGATCCCCGCGATCAATCATCCGCTGATCGGCGAGGCGGACATCGCCGCCCTGAAGGCGAAGATCCTGGCGTCGGGACTCACCGTGCCGCAGCTGGTCGCGACGGCCTGGGCATCGGCGTCGACCTACCGCGGCTCGGATAAACGCGGCGGCGCGAATGGCGCGCGCATCCGCCTCGCGCCGCAGAAGGACTGGGAGATCAACGAGCCCGCCCGGCTAAAGGTCGCGCTCGAGAAGCTCGAGACCATCCGCAAGGAATTCGGCAAGCCGGTGTCACTCGCGGATCTCATCGTCCTCGGTGGCTCTGCAGCGATCGAGAAGGCGGCCAAGGACGGCGGCGTCGACGTGAAAGTCCCGTTCACGCCAGGACGCATGGATGCCACCCAGGAGCAGACGGACGTTGAGTCCTTCGCGCCGCTCGAGCCGCGGGTCGACGGATTCCGCAATTACCTCGGCGGCAAGCGGCAGTTCATGCAACCGGAAGAAGCGCTGGTCGACCGCGCGCAGCTCCTGACGTTGACGGCACCGGAGATGACCGTGCTCGTCGGTGGCCTGCGCGTGCTCGGCGCGAATGCCGGCGGCTCGACGCACGGTGTCTTCACGAAGCGCGTCGGCACGCTGTCGAACGATTACTTCGTCAACCTGCTCGACATGGGCACGCGGTGGCAGCCGGCCGGCGATCACACGTACGAGGGTCGCGACGGCAAGAACGAGTCGGTCCGGTGGACCGGCACGCGTGTGGACCTGATCTTCGGTTCACATGCGCAGCTACGCGCGATCGCGGAGGTCTACGGTTCCGTGGATGCGAACGAGAAGTTCGTGAAAGACTTCGTCGCAGCCTGGGCCAAGGTGATGGAGCTCGACCGCTTCGACCTTCGCTGAACGAAAAGGGGAGACATCGCTTTCCTGGCCGCCGGTCGTAACGCGAGATAGGGATGCGTCCCCTTTTAGGCACTATGATGCGCGGATGAACTGGCGGGTCGTGTTCATCGGCGGCGGCGCGTACTTCGTCGCCGGTCTCATCCTGAGCCTGATCGTCGCGCCGTTCATCCATTCGCCCGATACCGGCGTCCTTGCCGAGGTTTACCGCGCGACAATCGCCTTCTGGCGGCCCGAACTCAACGCGAATCCCCCCGACACGGCACTGATGTTCCGCATCCTGATCCCCTCGGGGATCCTGGCTGCGCTGCTCGGCGCCGGTATCTACGGGCTGGTCCGTTCCTCGTTGACCGGCGCGCCGTGGAAGCGCGGCGTCAAGTTCGGCGGGATCACGACCGCTTTCTTTATCATCAACGCGCTCGGCTTTCGCCGCGTGCTGAACCTGCCGGACGAGTTCTGGATCTGGAGCATCCTCGGCTCGGCGATCGTGAATCTCGGCAGCGGCGCCGTGCTCGGCTGGATTGCCCAGAAAATCTCCCCGGCCGGCAGCGAATGAGCCTGCAGTCGCTCGACGCACGATTCCCGCAGAAACGCGCGGTCATCACCGGCGGCGCGAGCGGGCTCGGGCTGGCTGCCGCGGAACTGCTGGCCGCGCGCGGCTGGTGTATCGCGCTTCTCGACCTCGACGCCAGGCGATTGACGGAGGCGTCCGGGCGATTGCGGCAACTCGGCAGCCCGCGTTGCGATACCCATGTCGTGGACACGACCGACGAGCGCGCGGTCTCCGCCGCCATCGACAGTTTCGCCGCGGCCATGGGCGGACTCGACGTCGCGCTCAACTCCGCGGGCGTCGCGGTCGCCGGCGACCTGCTCGAGACTTCCCTCGCGGACTGGCAGTGGATCCTCGCAATCAACGTGATGGGCGTCGT
This sequence comes from Gammaproteobacteria bacterium, assembly GCA_031396515.1. Taxonomy (GTDB): domain Bacteria; phylum Pseudomonadota; class Gammaproteobacteria; order Steroidobacterales; family Steroidobacteraceae; genus SCUD01. The sequence goes on along the minus strand of JANNKZ010000330.1, from coordinate 4,459 downwards.
CCACAGCTGCCGCGCGGAGCTGCCGCACATGATCGCGGCGAAAGGCGGGCTCATCATCAATGTCGCGAGCGCTGCGAGCTTTGCCTGCAGCAGCCGCATGAGCGCCTACAACGCCTCGAAAGCCGCAGTCGTCGCGCTCTCCGAGACACTGTTCCAGGAGATGGCAGAACATGGCGTGCATGTCGCGGCCGCCATGCCGGGGTTCTTCCGCACGCGACTGATGGAACACGCACGGGCGCCGGCGGATGCACGTAGCTTCGCGCAGAAGATGATGAACAAGTCGAACCTCGAAGCCGGCCCGGTGGCGCAGGAGATCCTGTCGCGCGCCGCGGCGGGCGCCACCCACATCGTCCTGCCGGGCGGCTATCGCTGGCTCTGGCGCTACAAGCGCCTCGCGCCGCGCGCGTTCCTGCGCTGGCTCGCGGGCATCCGGCAACGCACGTTTTCGCGAAGGAGCTGAAGCCATGTACGTCTGGTTGAAAGTCCTGCACATCGTCGCCGTCGTGCTGTTCCTCGGGAACATCATCACCGGCGTTTTCTGGCACCGTCACGCCGCGCGCACGCGCGACCCGCACCTGCTTGCTCGCACGGTTGAGGGCGTGATCCGGAGCGACCGGCTCTTCACGATGCCGGGCGTGCTGGTGATCATCGCGACCGGCGTGCTCATGGCCATGCAGCTGGGGCTGCCGCTGCTGAAGACCGGCTGGATCCTCTGGTCGCTCGTGCTGTTTGCGATCTCGGGCCTGCTATTCGGCACGCAGGTGGCGCCGCTGCAGCGGAAGCTGCTGGCGCTCGCGCAGGCCGGCTCTTCGAAGGCCACGTTCGACTACGACGCCTATCACCGCGTCGCGGCGCGCTGGGAACTCACCGGCGCGATTGCGACGCTGACGCCGCTTGCGGCGCTCGTACTGATGGTGATGAAGCCCGCGCTCTGAGGCGTGTTCAGGCGGCGGACGCCGCTTTCCACACGAGTATCTGGTTGTTCGCCGGCATGCGGTGGTCGGCGACGAAGCGGAAGCCGGCGCTCTCGGCCAGCGCATTCACCGCTTCGAAGTCGCGGATGCCGCTGCCCGGATCGCGGACGCGGAGCATGCCGTCGAATTCCCGGTTGCTCGGCGACGTGAACTCGCCGCCGTAGCGGAACGGCCCGTAGATCGCGAGCACCGTCTCCGGCTTGGTCACCGCCGGCAGGTTCGCAAAGAACGCCTCGACCTGCGGCCAGTGCATGATGTGCAGCGTGTTCGCGGTGAACACGCCGTCCACCTTGCGCACGTCCCAGGGCGTCGTGGTCACGTCGAGAAACACCGGCGCGCGCAGGTTCTTTGGCCCTTCCGCGAAGATGCGCTTGCGCAGGCCGAACATGGCCTCGGCCGTTTCGCTCGGTTGCCAGACGATCTGGGGCAGCGCAAGCGCAAAGTGCACCGCGTGCTGGCCCGTGCCGCTGCCGACTTCGAGGACGTGCGTGCAGCCTGCCATGGCGCTGCGCAGGACCTCGAGAATCGGCTCCTTGTTGCGCTCGCAGGCTTCGGAGAACGGAAGCATGGCGTCAGTATCGCGCGTTCGCGCTCAGGCGAGGGCGAACGCCCAGGCGACGGCGACGAGCGCGATCGCGGCGAGTCCGGCGCCCCACTGCAGGCCATGACGGCCGGGCGCGGGCATCGGCAGGTGCGCGCAGACCGTGCCGATGCCAGTGCCGACCGCGAAGCCGACGAAGTGCGCGAGGATGTCCGTATTCTCGCCGCCGGTGCCGGTGAAGGCGAGCAGCGCGATGCCGCCGACCAGTGGCGCGCTGCGCCGCATCCACGGCGACCAGTTCTGCATGTGCCGCCGCCAGCCGTAGGCGGCAATGAGGCCGAGCGCAGTGAAGACTGCGGTGGAGGCGCCGAGGAGATGGTGCATCGGCGGGTGCAGCAGCGCATCGATGCCGTAAGCGAGCGCGCCGCCGGCGAGGATCAGGAGCCACGCGAGCCCCGGGCCGAACAGCCGCGCAGCGGGATAGCCGAAGAGCGCGCCGAAGGCGAGGTTCGACATCAGGTGCAGCACGTCGCCGTGCAGCGTGAGCGCTGTCACGACTCGCCACCACTCGCCGCGCTCGAAGAACCCGGCATCGAGCACGCCGGCGGATTTCCAGTTCTGCTGGCCCACGCGCAGGAGCGTCGCGAGCGTGACGGCGAGCAGCACGGTGGCATAGCCGATCACGCCGTAGAGCGCATGTGGATGGCTCGGCCAGGTGACGGCCGGCGCCGGCCCGCGCCGGTTCTCGCGCAGGTACTGCTGAAGTTCGCGCGCCGCGCGCGGGTGATTCTCCGGCAGGACCCAGAGGCTGCTGCCGCTGGCCGTGGTGCGCCGCTCATAGGGAACGCCGATGGCGTCGAGCACGATCGCGAGGTCCGCGCATTCGGCCAGCGGCAGCTCGGGGGTGAGGGGAATTCGGTCCAGGGGAACCGCCTGTCGGGGTGTCGAGTCTGGGTACATGGTGCCGCAAGGTCCCGTATCAACTAAAGTGACCGCCATGTACGTGCCAAAACGCGACCCGCCTTCGGATCCCGACGAGCGGCTCGGCCGCTGGATCCTGGGTGGCGTCGTGCTGATCGCCGTTGCCGTCGGCATCTGGCTCTGGCAGCGGAACAAGAACAGCGACGAAACGCCGCCGATCGCCGAGCAACCGGTCGCGACTGCCGGACCGAAGATCAAGAATCCGATCGAGACACCGGCCGGCACGGATACGTCGCTGTCCGCGACGGATGAGGCGGCAAAACTCGTCGGCATCGAGAAATTCCAGACGATGTTCGTGCCGGACGATTTCGTGCGCAACGTCGTCGCGACCGTGGACAACCTGGCGCGGCCGAAGATCGCCTCGCGCATGAACCCGGCGAAGCCCCCGGCGGGGACGGTTGCGACGGTGGGCAACGACACCGAGATCGTGCTCGGCGCCGCGAACTACGCGCGTTACGCGCCCTGGGTCGAGATGGTGGATACACTCGATGCGGACGCGACGGTCGAGTTGTATCGCCGGCTTTATCCGCAGTTCCAGGCGGCGTATGAGAGCCTCGGCAATCCTGACGGCTACTTCAACGATCGCGTGATCGAGGTCCTCGATCACCTGATCGCGGCGCCGGTCGCGCCCGACACGATCGTGCTGACGCGGCCGAAGGTGCTCTACGAGTTCGCGGATCCCGCGCTCGAAGCGGAGTCGTCGGGACGGAAACTCCTGCTGCGTATGGGTCCCGGCAATGCAGCACATGTGAAAATGAAACTTCGCGATATCCGGGACCGCATCGCGTCGTAATTGGGGACGCATCCTATTTTCCGGCGGCCCGCCTGCCGGGTTGGCTCGCTTGCTCAGAAGATAAGAGTCGGAGAATTCGCTCGCTCGCCACCCGTCCGGCGCGCCGCCGGAAAAATAGGGTTTGACCCCTTTCAGGACTGATCGAGCATCTCGGGTTCCATCACCAACACGAGCTTTGCGGAGTCCCGTACGGCGCGTCGCGGGCTGCGGATCCAGATGACAGCGCCTTTGCGAACCGGGAGCTGGTAGCCCTTGGCGCCGAGGATGACGCCGGCGGTTTCGCCGAGTGTCGGCTGGTGGCCGACGATCAGGACGGCGTGTTCGGCTTTGGGCCAGCCGGCGGCTGCGATGAGTGCGGCCGGCGCCGCATCGGTCGAGAGTTCGTCGAGGGTCTCCATCGGCATGCCGAGCGCCGCGGCCGTTTCCTGGGCGCGCTGCGCCGGCGAGACGAGTACGCGCGTGCCTTCCGGCAGCCGCTTCTTCAGCCATTTCGCCATTGCCCGCGCCTGTTCGTGGCCGTGCTTCGTCAGCGCGCGCGCGAGGTCCGGCCTGCCGTCGGCCGCTTCCGCATGACGCCAGAGCAGGAGATCCATGGGCTCAGGACATGCGGCGGACGGCGAACTGCCGGCCGACCGTTTCCCACTGCTTCGCCTCGGACTCGAGCGCCGCGGCGGTCAGGGCATTGCGCGCGAGCCAGGCGCGCGGCAGTTCGAGCGAGTAGCGTTCTTCCCCCGAGAGCACGCGGAACGCGGGCAGCCGAACACGCGTGCGGCGGCGGAGCAGCGTCGAGGCGAGCCGCAGCGCGAACACGAGATTCCAGTCGCCGTCCTCGACGCCGCCGTTCTTCACCTTTTCGAGCTTGCCGCGATGCGCGAGCACGACACGCGCGAGCCGCTGCTGTTCGACCCGCGAGAATCCCGGCATGTCGGCGTTCGACAGCACGTACGCGGAATGCTTGTGGTACTGGGCGTGGGCGATCGAGAGCCCGACTTCGGAGAGCCGCGCGGCCCAGTCGAGCAGCAGTCGGTCCGGATCGTCCGCGCCGCGCTCCGGCCCGCCGAGCTGTTCGTGGATGCGGATCGCGAGGTCGCGCACGCGCGCGGCCTGCGCGGCATCCACCTGATAGCGGCGCATGAACTGCGTAACCGTCGCCTCGCGCATGTCGCGGTG
>JANNKZ010000313.1:0-1632 GCA_031396515.1 Gammaproteobacteria bacterium | reverse complement strand
GCGACGACATCCTTGGCGAGCAGCTTGGTCACGCCCTCCGGCCGCTGCGGCGCGGTCGAAGGCTCGAGCCACGGAAACATCGAATCCACGAACTTGTCGTTTGCGACGACCTGGATGCCGGTCTGCTTGCTCATCTTGTTGCCGACGCAATCCATGAAATCGTCTTCGGCGGTGATGCCTTCGACGTGCGGCTTCGCGAGCAGCACGACGGCTTCGTGCGCCTGGATCGCGGTGGAGGTGTTACGGCTTTCCTCGAGCGTCGCGGTCATGCAGCCGGCGAGAAGGATTGTCGCGGCGCCGGCTCCTGCCTGACGCAACGACCGGGGACTGATGCGCGTCATGCGACTGCTCCGTGCCGAGCGGCGTGATTGCGATTCGAGTATACGCCGCGACTACCACAGTTCCATCTGACCCGGATTGCGACTTGGCGGGCGAAACGCCGCGGTCGAGACCGGGTTGTCGCGGTGCGAATGAAGCCCCGCGCGACGGCAGGCTTCCTCGAAGCGTCGGCGCAGGAGGTCCGCCCAGGGCCCGCGGCCGCGCATGCGATGGCCGAAGCGCGGGTCGTTGTCGCGGCCCCCGCGCAATTCATGAATGCGGGTCCTGACCCGCTTCGCGCGCTCCGGATAGTGCGTGTCGAGCCATTCATAAAAGAGGTCTTTGACTTCTCCGGGCAAGCGCAACAGCACATAGCCCGCCGTGGTCGCGCCGGCTTTTGCCGAGGCTTCCACGACGCGTTCGAGTTCGTGGTCGTTGATGGCCGGCACCACCGGCGCGAACATCAGCCCCACCGGAATCCCCGCTTCCGACAGCTTCGCCATCGCCGCCAGCCGGGCCGCCGGCGACGCCGCTCGCGGCTCCATCCGCCGCTTCAGCTCGTCGTCGAGCGTAGTGACACTGACAAACACCTTGACCAGATGTTCCGCCGCCAGCGGCTTGAGCAGGTCGATATCGCGCACGACGAGCGCCGACTTGGTGACGATCGTGACCGGGTGATGGCTTTCGACCAGCACTTCGAGCAGCGAACGGGTGACGCCGAGGCGTTTTTCCAGCGGCTGGTAGGGATCGGTGTTGGCGCCCAGGTTGATAGGCGAGCAGACATAACCCCGGCGGTTGAGCTCGACCCGCAGGAGCGCGGCGGCGTCCTTCTTGTAGAACAGCCGGGTCTCGAAATCGAGGCCCGGAGAGAGACCCATGTACGCGTGGCTCGGGCGGGCATAACAAAAAATGCAACCATGCTCGCATCCACGATACGGATTGATGGACTGATCGAACGGGATGTCCGGCGAATCGTTCCGTGTGATGACGTGGGTCGCGGGCTCGGGCAGGACAGTGGTCGCGAGCGGCGGCAGCGGCTCGTCGGTGATACCCCAACCGTCGTCCACGCGCTCGACGGCGAGCGACTCGAATCGCCCCGCCCGGTTGGAAATCGCCCCGCGCCCTTTTTGCTGGCCACCCTGCATACCTGTATGGATATACAGGTACTCCCTGCACCGGTCAAGAAGGCGGCGTGACCCTTGCCGGCAGCTCGTCCATGCGCCGCAGCGCCGGGAAGAACCGCGTCCACAGCCCGGCAATCGCGATGCTCGCGATGCCGCCGACGACGACCGCGGGCTTCAACCCCCACCACGC
>JANNKZ010000339.1:0-2488 GCA_031396515.1 Gammaproteobacteria bacterium | reverse complement strand
CCGAGCGTGCTGCCTTCCTCGAAGTGGCCGCGCTGGTCCACGATCGAAGACCCCCAGCGGCCGCCCATCATCATGCTGCCGCCGATCACGAGGCCGACGATCAACGCGATCACCCAGTAGATCGCGACCGCGATGACGACGCTGACCGCGGTGTAGCCGGCCACCTTGTCCGCCGGTGCTTTCATCGTCGCGGGCAGGCCGAGGAAGAGCAGGTACACACTGTAGGCCGCGCCCGCGATCATGATCACCATGCCGAGGAACGGAATGAGGTTCGCGACGCCGGCGATCCAGGCCGCGGTCATCGCATAAGCGGCGGCTTTCAGCGCTTGCACCGGGTCTTTCTGCCCACCGAACGTCGGCGCGAACGCATTGATAATTTGCGCGAACACCCAGACCGCGCCGAGCGCGAGGGCGTAGCTCAGGATCGCGCCGATCAGGCCGTCCATGATATCCACGCGGAAGGTGCCGGCGAACGGCACCGAGTACCCGATCAGCGTGGACCGGACGAACGACGCGATCGGTCCGATCGCCGCCAGGAAGATGATGTAGCCCGTGAATATGCCGGCCTGCGTGGCCGGTTCGGCCGCGATGACCGGCCATTCCGCTTTGGGCGCGAGCAGGATTTTCTGCACGCGGTCGATCAACTTGCTCATGTGGGTGCCCTCCCTTTGGGCGGCAGCATACACAATCCGCTTTTTTGCACTGCATGAAGACCCGGCTAGGGTGCATGCCCTAATCCCGCATTCCATGCTGAAAGCGGTATAACTATGGAGGAAATGATCCTGTCCATCCTCTGGCTGCTGCTGTTCGTCAGCCTCGTGATGGCGCTCGCCTACCAGCGCGCCAGCCTCGCGAAGGCGACGCTCGTCCTCGGACTGCTGCTCGTCTATTACAGCTATCTCGGCGCGGGACCGCTGTGGTGGAAAGTCGCGCTCTGGGGACTCTTCCTGCCGCACGTCCTGCTGAACATCCGCCCACTCCGCCGTTACTGGATCTCGAACCGCTTCCTCAAACTCTACAAGCGCATGCTGCCGCCGATGTCGGACACCGAGCGCGAGGCGCTCGAGGCCGGCACCGTGTGGTGGGACGGCGAGCTGTTCACCGGCGGACCCGACTGGAGCAAGCTGCTGTCGGCCAAGGTGCCGACGCTCTCGGCGGAGGAACAGGCGTTCATCGACGGGCCCTGCGAAGAGCTCTGCCGGATGATCAACGACTGGGACATCACGCATCGCCGCGCGGACTTGCCGCCCGAAGTCTTCGACTTCATCAAGAAGAAGGGCTTCTGGGCGATGATCATCCCCAAGAAGTACGGCGGCCTCGAGTTCTCGGCGTACGCGCACTCCTCCGTCGTCGTGAAGATCGCGAGCCGCTCCGGAACCGTCGCCTCGATGGTGGTCGTACCGAACTCGCTCGGACCCGCCGAGCTCCTGATGCACTACGGCACGGAAGAACAACGCGCCCACTATCTTCCGCGCCTCGCGCGCGGCGACGAGATCCCCTGCTTCGGCCTGACCGGACCGCGCGCGGGATCGGATGCGGCCTCGATCCCGGACACCGGCATCGTCTGCAAGGGGATGTACCAGGGCCGCGAGGTCACCGGCATCCGCCTGAATTTCTCGAAGCGCTACATCACGCTGGCGCCGATCGCGACACTGATCGGCCTTGCCTTCCGCCTGTTCGATCCGGACCGGTTGCTCGGCGGCGACAAGTCGGATTACGGAATTACGGTCGCGCTGGTGCCGCGCAATACGCCAGGCATCACGATCGGCCGCCGGCACTTCCCGCTGAACGGGCCGTTCCAGAACGGGCCGATCCGCGGCAAGGACGTGTTCGTGCCGCTCGACGCAATCATCGGCGGGCCGAAGATGGCCGGCCAGGGCTGGCGCATGCTGGTCGAGCAGCTCTCGGTCGGGCGCTGTATCTCGCTGCCGTCCATCGCGACCGGCGGCGGCAAGGGCGCGGTGTATTCGACCGGCGCCTACGCGCGCATCCGGCGGCAGTTCAACATGCCGGTCGGGAACTTCGAGGGCGTCGAGGCCGTGATCGCGCGCATGGCCGCGCGCACCTACATCATCGACGCCGCACGCTCGGTGACGACCGGCGCGATCGACGGCGGCGAGCGGCCGTCGGTACCCGCCGGCATCCTGAAGTACCACACGACCGAGCTCGCGCGCACGATCGCGAATGACGCGATGGACGTGCAGGGCGGCAAGGGCATCATGCTCGGGCCGAAGAATTACCTCGGCCGCGGCTACCAGATGGTGCCGGTCAGCATCACGGTCGAGGGCGCGAACATCCTGACGCGCAGCCTGATCATTTTCGGCCAGGGCGCGGTGCGCTGCCATCCGTACGTGCTGAAAGAGATGAATGCCGCGCAGGACCCGGACCGCGAGCGCGGTATGCGCAATTTCGACGATGCGCTGTTCCGCCACATCGGCTTCACGATTTCGAATGCCGTGCGCTCGTTCGTGACAGCCGTGACGCTCTC
>JANNKZ010000265.1:0-2157 GCA_031396515.1 Gammaproteobacteria bacterium | reverse complement strand
CCGTATCTGGCGGGCGCCGGCTGGATCGCGATGCTCTGGGGCCCGCAGATCGTCGATCGCTATCTCGGCATCGCCGGGTTGCGCTGATTCCGTGTTCCGGATCGGCCTGACGGGCGGCATTGCGAGCGGCAAGTCGACCGTCGCCGACCTGTTTGCCGATGCGGGCGCGGTCGTCATCGACACCGACCGGATCGCGCGCGAAGTCGTCGAGCCGGGCCGTCCTGCGCTCGCCGCGCTGGTGACGTCGCTCGGCCCGGGAATCCTCGACCGCGAAGGCCGGCTCGACCGCGCACCGTTGCGCCGGAGGATTTTCGCCGACGCGGACGTTCGCCACACGGTCGAATCCATCCTGCATCCGGCCATCCTCGCCGAGCTCGGCCGCCAGTCGGCCGCCGCCGGCGGGCCCTATCAGGTGCTCGTGATTCCGCTCCTGGTCGAGGGCGACCGCGGCGGGCTCGTGGATCGCGTGCTGGTCGTCGATTGCCCGGTCGACACCCAGATCGAGCGTCTGATCGCACGCGACGGCGAGACCCGCGAAAGCGCCCAGGCGATGCTCGCGGCGCAGGCGCGGCGCCAGGAGCGCCTGGCCTCGGCGGACGACGTCATCGAGAACGACGGTTCGCCCGCCGACCTCGCGGCCGAGGTTGCTGCCCTCGACCGCCGGTACCGCAAAATGGCCGAAAAACACTGAGGTTTTGTGACCACTCCGTGTCCGTCGTCACAACTGGCCGGGTTTACGCGGCCGGAAGCCGTGCCTCAGAATAGGGGCATGTTCGAGCCCGCTTCAGAGCCCCGGGTCGAGGCCGAGCCCATCGTCTATGAGCAGCCCCTCAACGAGCGGATGCGTGGCTTCATGCGCCTCGAATTCCTGTGGCAGCAGCTTTCCTATCATGCGGGCCTGCCAAACGCCTGGTCGAGCCGCTCGGCGGTCGCCTGCCTGCTCGAGATCCTGGCGATCACCTCGCGCGGCGACGCGCGCGGCGACGTGCTGAAGGAACTCGAACGCCAGATGACGGCGATGCGCGACTTCCAGAACCGCCCCGGCGTGGACGGCGCGCGGCTGCGCAGCGTCCTGTCCGCGCTGATGCGCCGGCGCGAGGAGCTGAACGCGGCCGGCGCGAACTTCCTGCAGAAGCTTCGCGAGTCGGAGTTCCTGAATGCGATCAAGCACCGGAGCGCCATTCCCGGCGGCACCTGTGAATTTGACCTTCCGGATTTTTTCCACTGGCTCAATCTCGATTCGGATGCGCGCGAGGCGGACCTCGCCTCCTGGCTCGCGACGATCCGCCCGCTCTGCGAGTCCGTCTCCGAGCTGCTGTGGATCACGCGCGAGAACGCGCGGCCGCGTGAGGAAACTGCGCCGGGCGGCGTGTTCCAGATTGTGTTCGAGCGCGACCGGCCGGTGCAGCTGCTGCGCATCTCGGTCGCGGGCGCGACCAAGCTCTACCCCGAAGTGAGCGGCAGCCATCACCGCTGCAGCCTGCGTTTCCTCCGCTGGAACAGCGTGCACAGCCGTCCGGTCCAGGCGACCGAGGACGTGACGTTCGTTCTCGCGACCTGTTCCTGACGGCGATGCCGAAGGAAGCGACTTGCCCGCATTGCGGTCGCCACCACGAGTGGCACGGCAATCCCTTCCGCCCGTTCTGCAGCGAGCGCTGCAAGCTCATCGACCTCGGCGCGTGGCTCGACGAAAAACACGCCATCGCCGGCGAGCCCGCCGAAATCCCCGACGGCGAATCCCCGAAGCACTAAAAGGTGACGCAAACCTTTTCTGGATATTTTCTCGCCTAGCCGACCAATTTCCTTGGCCGCCCCCGCGGCCGAACGTGCAATGTTCGGCCCGTCGATTCGGATAGTTGCTCAATGAATCGAGGCGAGCCGCAAGGCAATCCTTTGCCGGTATTGAGCCTTAGCAGCGATCGCTTCTCGGGATCGTCCTCGCAAGCGAGCCAGGACGCCCAGTCAACGACGGCATGAAACACTTCGACCCAATATGGGATCTGGGTCAGCACTGCATCCTCACGCATTCCGCAATGCGCGGCTGCACTGGACCAGGCATAGTCCTCCGCGCAGGCTGCCATGCCTGCGACGACAGGATTGCGCTCGACGTAGTGGATCGCGGTCCACAGGTAGCTTTCGTCCAGGGGAGCTGAAAAG
>JANNKZ010000260.1:0-2319 GCA_031396515.1 Gammaproteobacteria bacterium | reverse complement strand
ACTTGTAGCGGGGAAAGTCCAGAAGTTTGCCTTTTTTATTCCTGATCTTTTTGCCCTGTGCTTGGCGCTGCTTCAGGTTATTGAAAAAGCGAGTATAGGCATGAAAGAGGTGTGCGATTTCTTGTTGAAGTGCCTGTGCATTTGCGTCGCCGATCCATTGGAGTTCTTGCTTCAGGACAGTGAGCCGCTTACAGTAATCAAACCCCGACTTGTACTTAGGTTTCTGGCCAACGGGATATGGAAGCTCCGACAGCCGTCCGGCCACGTTGACGTCGAGGAAATAGCACTGGTTGGACGCGGCATTCGTGCGCGCGATGGCGAGCTCGACGTCGCGGTCGATCGTATTGGTCATCGAGGGATGCAGGATCACCTCGGCGCCCATGGCCGCGAGCGTGCGCGTGGTTTCCGGAAACCACATGTCGTAGCAAATGCTGAGCCCGAAGCGGCCGACATTCGGCACGTCGAACACCGTGCAGGAGGAACCGGAGGCGACGCCGGTCTCGTAGGGCAGGAAGGGGAACAGCTTGCGATGCCGCGCGACGACTTCGCCGGCCGGGTTGATTACCGGCGACAGGTTGTAGATCCCGTCGCCTTCGCGCACATAGAAGGAGCCCGGCACCAGCCAGATGCCGAGCATCTTCGCAATGCGGCAGAAAGACAGTTCGAGGGGGCCCGCCCGCGGTTCAGCGCGCTCGGTCCCGGAGCCGAAGGCGGACAGTTCGCCGAGCACGACCATCCGCACCCACGGAAAGCGCGCCATGACCGACTCGATTTCGAAACGCAGGGCAGCCTGGTTGTCGCCGCGGGCGATTTCGAGCTGCAGGACGGCGATCGCGAAACTGGTCATGTCGGCCGGGTGCTAGTATTCGCGAACCGGACGCGTGGGGAATATGGCGGAAGGCGTAGAGCCGCAAGGCGACGACTCGGCGGGGCTGTCCTGGGCAGCGCTCGCGCGCGATGCGTTGCCGCGGGTCGCGGTTGCCGCCGGGACGCCGCAGTTCGCGCTGCACCTGGTCGAGGCCATCCGGCAGGTGGTCCCGTTCGACTGGTGGATGGCGATGATCTACCGCGAGCATGCCAATCCGGAGATGCTCAGCGAGAACTTCACCGGCAGCTGGCGCGCACGCGGGCTCACGACCTATGTCGGGGGCTACTACGTGCTGGACCCGTTCTACATCATGAGCCACTCGCTCGCTCGCCCGGAGGTCTGCCGGCTGGGCGACATTGCCCCCGACGGCTTCCTGGAGAGCGAATACCACCGCGCGCACTATGCCTCGGGGCGGATCGGCGACGAGGTGAACTACCTGTGGCCGCTCGAGCCGGGCGTGACGCTCGCCGTCAGCCTGGAGCGGTCGGAGAACGGCCAGCCGTTCGGCGACGACGAAGTCCGCCGCATGGAAGCGGTGCAGCCACTGCTCCATGCGCTCGCCTGCAAGCACTGGAGCCTGGTGCGCCAGAAGGCCGTGCCGCCGCCGGGCCTCGAGCTCGGTCGCCTGGTGCAGGAGGCGGCCGCCAACTTCGGCCGCAAGCTGCTGACGCCGCGCGAGTGCGAGGTGGTCAAGCTGGTGCTGCGTGGTTACTCGAGCAAGTCCATTTCCCAGGCGCTCGGCATCTCGCCGGGCACGGTAAAAGTCCACCGCGAGAACATCTACGAAAAGCTCGGAGTGTCCTCGCAGGCGGAACTCTTCAACATGTTCATCGCCTCGGTCTCCGCGCCCCAGGGCGGCGCGGACCGGGAAGCGGGCCGCGCGGCCTGACTAGAAGCCCTCAGCGCCTGATATAGAGGTGCGTGTAGCGGTCGGTCTTGCCCTGGACGGCGGGATCGAACACGAGCTTCGTGTAGTCGTCCTTCGGGTTCCGGAATCCGTCCCAGGTCTTCTCGAGCCCGAAGCCGTGCGCTTCGATGTCCTTCTTCGCGAAGTCCTCTTCGATGCGATGCAGCGCGGAGGTCGTGCTCTTGCCGCTGCCGGCGGTCGCCTGGTGGTCCACGATCAGGAGCTTGCCGCCGGGCTTCAGCGCATCGTGCAGCTGCGTCAGGAAGCGGTCTGCATTGATCTCGGGCCAGCCGCTCTCTTCCTCGACCCAGTAGATGTCGTGGTAGGACATGAAGATCACGATCAGGTCGAGCGAGGCGGGCGCGAACTTCATGTCGGCGGTCTCGACCGTGCGCACGCGCACGTTCGGCAGCCGGTCCTTCTCGAATCGCGGCTTCGATTCCTTCGCGCCGTAATTGAAGTAGGGCGCGTTGTTGACGAGCAGCACGCTGCCGCCCGGCCCGACGGCGCGCGAGAGCAGTTCCGACCAGTAGCCGCCGCCGCC
>JANNKZ010000259.1:0-7514 GCA_031396515.1 Gammaproteobacteria bacterium | reverse complement strand
CACCGCGAGCGCGATCGCGATCGCCCCGGAACCGGTGCCGAGATCCGCGACCTGCGCCGTTGCCGCCGTCACGCGTTCGAGCACGCGCTCGACTAACAGCTCGGTCTCGGGCCGCGGCACGAGAACGGCCGCGCCCACTTCCAGGTCGAGCGACCAGAACTCGCGCCGCCCGGTCAGGTAGGCGACAGGTTCGCCCTGCGCGCGCCGGGCGGCGAGCGCCTCGAGCCGCGCGGCCTCGGCGGGTGCGAACGGACGGTCGGGATCCGCCTCGAGCGCGGCGCGCGACACGCCGAGCGCCTCGGCGACCAGGATCGCGGCATCGAGGGCGGGCGAGTCCGAGGTCGCGGCGAATCTTTCCCGAAGCGTCGCGAGCATTTCGCGCGCGCGTCTCATTCCAGCTCGGCCAGCTCCTCGGCACGGTGTTCGCGCGAGAGCGTTTCGATCACTTCGTCCAGGTCGCCGTTCACGATGGAGTCGAGGCGATAGAGCGTCAGCTCGATCCGGTGGTCGGTGAACCGGCCCTGCGGGAAATTGTAGGTGCGGATGCGCTCCGAGCGGTCGCCGGTGCCGACCTGGAGCCGGCGCTTCTGCGCCGTCTCGGCGGCACGCCGCTCGCGTTCCGCGGCGAGCAGCCGGGCGCGCAGCAGCGACATCGCGCGCGCGCGGTTCTTGTGCTGCGAGCGCTCGTCCTGGCACTCGACGACGATGCCGCTCGGGATGTGCGTGATGCGCACGGCCGAGTCGGTCTTGTTGACGTGCTGGCCGCCGGCGCCCGAGGAGCGGTAGGTGTCGGTGCGCAGGTCGGCGGGATTGATCGCTACGCTCTCGACCTCGCCGAGCTCCGGCAGCACCGCGACCGTGCAGGTCGACGTGTGGATGCGCCCCTGCGCCTCGGTCGCGGGCACGCGCTGCACGCGGTGCGTGCCCGACTCGAACTTGAGGCGCGCATATACGTCGCGCCCGGCGATGCGGCTCACGACCTCGCGGTAGCCGCCGTGCTCACCGCGGCTCTCGGACAGGATCTCGACCGACCAGCCGCGTCCTTCGGCGTAGCGCGAGTACATGCGGAACAGGTCGCCGGCGAAGATGGCCGCCTCGTCGCCGCCGGCCGCCGCGCGGATTTCGAGGAAGACGTCGTGGCCGTCGAACGGGTCGGGCGGCACCAGCAGTTGCTGGAGCAGGATCTCGTCCGCCGCCGATGCGCCCTCCAGTTCCGCGATTTCCTGCCGCGCCAGTTCGCGGACGCCGGCGTCGGGGTCGCCGGCGACGGCGCGCGCGGCCTCGAGCTGGCGTTCGCGTTCGTCGAGCCGCGCGAGCCCGCGCGCGATCGGGTCGATGCGCGCGAACTCGACCGACAGGTCACGGAAGCGCTCGCCGTGGGCGTGGATCGCGGGATCCGACAGCATGCGCTCGATCTCGGCATGGCGGTCCGCGACCCGCTCGAGCCGGCGGCGGATGGCGTCCTTCATTCCGGCTCCCGCCCGGAGCGGAACAGGCGCGCGGCGGCCGCCGCGAGCTCGTGGTCCCCGCCCTCGGCCGCGTCGCGCAGCGCCGCCGACGGCGCATGCAGCAGGCGGTTGGTCAGTGTTGCGGCGAGGAACTCCAGCACCTGTGCGGGATCCTGTCCGGCGGCCAGCATGCGCCGGGCCTGCTCGAGCGTCTGGTCGCGCGCGGCCTCCGCGAGGCTCCGCAGTTCGCGGATGGCCGGCACGGCTTCGAGCACGCGCAGGCTCGACAGGTGGCGCACGACTTCCTCGTCGATGATGCGCCGCGCGGATGCCGCTTCCTCCTGGCGCGCCTTGACGTTGCCGTCCACGACTTCGCGCAGGTCGTCCACCGTATAGAGATAGACGTCCTCGAGCCGGCCGACTTCGGGATCGATGTCGCGCGGCACGGCGAGGTCGAGCATGAACATCGGCCGGTGGCGGCGCGCGCGGAGCGCCGCGCGCACGGCTTCGAGCCCGATCACGAAGTTAGGGCGCGCGGTCGAACTGATGACGATGTCCGCCTGCGGCAGGTGGGCGGCCACCGATTCGATCAGGATCGCGGAGGCCTCGAGCCCTCCGGCGATGCGCTGTGCGCGGCTGAGGCTGCGGTTCGCGATGATCATGCGGCCGATGCGCTGGCCGTGCAGGTAGCGGGCCGCGAGCGAGATCATTTCGCCGGCGCCGACGAGGAGCGCCGTGTGGTTCTCGAACCCGGCGAAAATCCGCTTCGCCAGCTGGATGCCGGCCGAGGCTGCGGACACCGCGCTCGCGCCGATCGCGGTCTCGCTGCGCACACGCTTGGCGACGCCGAATGTCGTCTGGAACAACCGGTTCAGCTGCACGCCAGCGGTGCCCGCGGCCTGCGCGGCGCGATACGCGTCCTTGAGCTGGCCGAGGATCTGCGGCTCGCCGAGGATCAGCGAATCGAGGCCCGCAGCGACGGAGAACACGTGGCGCACGGCGTCGGCGCCCTCAATCCGGTACAGGCAGTCAGCGAGGCGGATGCCGCCGGATTCGCTCGCGAGCCAGCCGTCCGTGGCTTCGGCGCCGACGGCGCCGACGCAATACAACTCGGTGCGGTTGCAGGTCGAGACGATCAGGACTTCCTGGATGCCGGGCAGTCCCCGCAACGACGCGAGCGCCGCGGGCAGGCGCGGGGCATCGAACACGATGCGCTCGCGCACTTCGATCGACGCGGTCCGGTGATTCAGTCCGAGGACGACGAGCGACATGGTGAGCCGGAAACGGGAACCCGGCGGATTGTCCGGTAACGATCCCGGCAGCACAAGCGCTGGGCTATAGTGATGTGATGCACGTTTGGCAGGCCACATTCGCGACTCTGCTCGTGGCAGCCGGCGCCCCCGCGCGGGCCGCCGACGCCCGTTGTCCGTCGGGCGACGCCTGGCAGATCGTCGTCGGCGCGGAACAGGCGCTCTCGCTCGCGCAGTGGCCGGAGGCGACTCGGCTCTACACCTGCGCGGCGGCGGCGAGCGCCGATCCGTCGCTGGCCGAACGCGCGACCCGCACCGCCTACGAGAATCACCAGTTTGCGCGCGCCGTCGCCGGCGCCCGCCGCTGGCTCGAGCTGGCGCCCGGCAGCGAAGTGGCGCGCCGCCATCTCGCGACGAGCCTGCTCAGGCTCTACGACGACGAAACCGCGACCGCCGAGTTCGCCGAATTGCTGAAGACGAGCTACACGGACCGCGTGCGCGGATTCATGGTGCTGCTCGGCATCCTCGCCGAGGAGCCGAACGAGACCGGCGCCGCGCGCGTGATGGAGCGCTTGACCGCCACCGACGCCGGCGTCGCCGAGGCGCAGTACGCGGCTGCGGTGCTGTGGCTGCGCGCCGAGGATGCCGCCAAGGCGCTCGCAGCGGCGCGCCGCGCGCTCGAGCTGCGCGCCGGCTGGCGCATGGCGGAACTGGTCGTCGTGGGCGCGCAGACGAAGCTCGGCCAGCGCGAGGAGGCGCTCGCGACCGCGGCGAAGCTCGCCGCCGACGGCGACCCGAACTCGAAGCTGACGCATGCCTGGCTCCTGCTCGAACTGGACCGGCGCGGCGAAGCCGCGCAGGCTTTCGAGGACCTGCGCGCAGCGGGCGGGCCGGCTGCCGCCGACGCCCAGGACGGACTCGCCGCGATCGCGCTCGACGAACGGCGCTACGACGACGCCGAACGCCTGTTGAACGAAGCCGCGCGCGATCCCAAGCAGATGGATCTCGCGCAGTGGCGGCTCGCCGGCATCGCCGACGAGCGCGGCGAGCGTGCGAACGCCGCGCGCCTGTACCAGCGCATCACGACCGGCGCACGCGCGGTGCCGGCGCAGTTGCGCGCCTACCGGCTCTGGCGCGAACTCGGCGAATCGGAGCGCGCGGAACTGCTGCTCGACGACTTCCTCGCGATCTCGCCTGCGGACACGCGCGACGTCGTCGCGGGCGTCGCCGGGATGCTGGTGGAGGATGGGCGCGGCGACGAAGGCATCGCGCTGGTTGACCGCGCCTACGCGCGACTGCCGGACGATAGCCTGTTGCTGGCGCGCGCGTTCCTGCTGGAGCGGCTCGATCGCGTGACGGAAGCGGTTGCCGACATGCGCCGCGTGCTCGCGCGCCGGCCCGGTGACCCGGTGACCCAGAACGCGCTCGGCTACACGCTTGTGGATCGCACGCGCTCGGTCGCCGAAGGGCATCGCCTGATCGCCGCGGCGCTCGCGGCGAAACCGGACAGCTACGCGATCCAGGATTCGATGGGCTGGTCGCTGGTGCGCCTCGGGCAGCTCGAGGAAGGAAAGACCTGGCTCGACACCGCGTGGCGGAATTCAGAGGACCCGGAGGTCGCCGCGCATCTCGGCGAGACGCTGTGGCTGATGGGCCGCACCGACGAGGCACGGCGCACCTGGGACGACGCGCTTGCCGATCACCCGGACAGCCGCCCGCTCAAGCGCGCGATCGAGCGCCATCCCCGGTGAACAAGCGCGCCGCCGCTTGCGTCGCGCTCCTTCTATTGTCGGGTTGCGCGTCGCTGCCCGAACCCGTGCCGGCCGGCGGCTGGGAATCGGTGAAAGCGCGGCTGCAGGCGCTCGAGCGCTGGACGCTCGAAGGCCGTGTCGCCGTTGCCGCGAACAGCGAGGGTTTCAGCGGCGGGCTCACCTGGAAGCAGGCGGGTCCGCGCGCGGAAGTGGCGTTGCGCGGTCCGGTGGGCGGACCGGTGCTCGCGATCCGCGTGGACGGCGACGAATTCTCCGTCACCGATTCACAGGGTGAGACCTTCGAGGGCGCGCGCGCGAAAGCGCTGGTCGCCGAACGCGTCGGATCCGAACTGCCGATCTCCGAACTCCGCTACTGGCTGGTCGGCGTGCCGGCGCCAGGCAAGCCCTTCAAGGAAACGCTCGGCGCGGATGCGCGGCTTGCCACGCTCGACCAGGCGGGCTGGCGCATCCGCTACGACCGTTACCGCAGTGCCGGCGAACTCGTCCTGCCGGCGAAGCTGGACATCACCCAGGGCGTGCTTCGGCTGCGCGTCGCCGTTTCGGGCTGGCATCTCGCGCCATGAACCCGGCCGGCTGGCCGGCACCGGCCAAGCTCAATCTGTTCCTGCACGTCGTCGGGCGGCGCGCTGACGGATATCACGAGATTCAGACCGCTTTCCAGCTGGTCGATCTCTGCGACAGCCTCGGTTTCAAGTTGCGCGCGGATGGCGCGATCCGGCGCACCGAAGGTCCGGCCGCCGTGGCCGAAGCGTCCGACCTCTGCCTGCGGGCTGCGCGCCGGCTTCAGGAGGAAGGTGGCGTCCGGCAAGGCGTCGACATCTCGCTCCGGAAACGCATCCCGCTGGCGGGCGGGCTCGGCGGCGGCAGCTCGGATGCGGCGACCACACTGATTGCCCTCAATGAAATCTGGGGGTTGCGCTGGCCGGCGGCACGGCTGCGGCGACTGGGCGCCGGGCTCGGCGCCGATGTGCCGCTCTTCCTGGCCGGCCGGAGCGCCTGGGGCGAGGGAATCGGGGAGCGCCTGACGCCCGTCGAGCTGCCGGAAAAATACTTTGCGATCGTCTTTCCGGGGGTCGGCGTCAGCACCGCCAGCGTGTTTCAGGCAATTGAATTGACAAGAAATTCTCCCAAGACCACAATTCGCGGTTTCCTGAAGGCAGGCGGTCGCAACGACTGCGAGCCGGTCGTGTCCGGGCGCCATTCCGAGGTGGCGCGCGCACTGGCCTGGCTCGCACGACGGGGCGATGCGCGCCTGACCGGCACCGGTAGCTGCGTGTTCGCGGGATTCGCGGATCGCGCGGCGGCCGAGGCGGCCCTCGCCGGGTTGCCGCCGGAGTGGAGCGGTTTCGTCGCCCGCGGGCTCGACCGTTCGCCATTGCAGGAACGCCTGGCGGCGGAGCGAGCGTCCCGGATCGGCCGGAAGGTTTGAAATTGGGGTGTCGCCAAGTGGTAAGGCAACGGGTTTTGATCCCGTCATACGAAGGTTCGAATCCTTCCACCCCAGCCAGATAGGGAGGATCGTGTGGATCAGTCCACCATGGCGGTGTTCACGGGCAATGCGAATCCGGGTCTCGCGCAGGACATCGCGCGCAACCTGATGCAGCCGCTCGGCCGCGCCATCGTCGGGCGGTTCAGCGACGGCGAGATCCAGGTCGAGATCATGGAGAACGTCCGCGGCAAGGACGTGTTCCTGGTGCAGTCGACCTGTCCGCCGGCGAACGAGCACCTGATGGAACTGCTGGTGATGGCCGACGCCTGCCGGCGCGCCTCCGCAGGAAGGATCACCGCGGTGATCCCGTATCTCGGCTATGCGCGCCAGGACCGGCGCCAGCGCGCGATGCGCGTGCCGATCTCGGCGAAGCTGGTCGCGGACCTGATCGGCTGCGCCGGCGTGAACCGCGTGCTGACGGTCGACCTGCACGCGGACCAGATCCAGGGCTTCTTCGGCGTGCCGGTGGACAATGTGTATGCGTCGCCGGTGCTGCTCGGCGAAGTCTGGAAGCGGAAGTACGACAACCTGATCGTGGTGTCGCCGGACGTCGGCGGCGTAGTGCGCGCGAGGGCGCTGGCGCGGCGCCTCGACGACGCGGACCTCGCGATCATCGACAAGCGGCGCCCGCGCGCGAACGAGTCGCAGGTGATGAACATCATCGGCGACGTGCGCGGCCGGTCGTGCATCCTGGTCGACGATCTCGTCGACACGGCGGGCACTCTGTGCCAGGCGGCGACGGCGCTCAAGAAAGAGGGCGCGGTGCGGGTGATCGCCTACATCACGCACCCGGTGCTGTCCGGCAAGGCGGTCGAGAGGATTTCGGGCTCCGAACTCGACGAGCTGGTCGTGACCGACACGATTCCGCTCGGGGCAGAGGCCAGGGCCTGCAAGCGCATCCGCGTCCTGTCGGTCGCGGAATTGCTGGCCGAGACGATGCGACGGATCCGCGACGAGGAATCCGTCAGCTCGCTGTACGTGGATTAGAGGGATCGTCCCTCGATCGGCAGCCGCCGGATGGTCCGGCGACGCCGCAAACGGTTTGCCGGTGCCTGGTCGCGGGCCGGCGGACCCAGTTTCGGGAGTTTACTGACATGAAGATTTCGTTCGAACTCGACGCCGAGTTCCGGGACGACCAGGGCAAGGGTGCGAGCCGCCGCCTGCGTCATCTCGGCAAGGTCCCGGCGATTCTCTACGGCGGCAAGCGCGATGCGCGGGCCCTCGTGGTCGACCACACGCGCCTGGCGCAGATGATGGACAACGAGCGTTTCTACTCGACCATCGTTGCGCTCAAAGTCGGCAGCCAGAGCCAGGCCGCCGTGCTCAAGGACGTGCAGCGCCACCCGTACAAGAACCAGATCACCCACGTCGACTTCCAGCGCGTGCTGGAGGACGAGGCGATCCGCATGCAGATTCCCCTGCACTTCAAAGGTGGCGCCGAGGCGAAGGGCGTCAAGGATCAGGGCGGCGTGCTGAGCCACGTGCGCAACGACGTCGAAGTCACCTGCCTGCCGAAGGACCTGCCGGAGTTCATCGAGGTGGACGTGTCCGGCCT
>JANNKZ010000221.1:0-2846 GCA_031396515.1 Gammaproteobacteria bacterium | reverse complement strand
AAAGCGCGGGTCCATCTTGAGGTAGGTCAACAGTGTCGACCGCTCTTCGAAAGCCTTCTCGAGGTACTCGAAGGCCTTGTCCTTGTCGCCGAGGCCGGCGTGCACCAGCGCGATCTGATACGACGGGACATAGCGCTGCTTCGCCCTGGCGGCGAGTTCCTGGAGGATCTTTCTCGCCTCGTCCGGCTTTCCACTTGCCGCATAGGCGCGGCCCATGGAGGCCAGCACATTCGTTCCACGTTCGGTGAGCTCTGCTGCCTTCTGGAAGGACACGAGCGCGCCGTCGATGTCTCCCAATTGCTCGCGGGCTAGTCCGATGCCCCAGTGCGCCACCGGAAATTCCGGTTCGGCCGCAGCAAGTTGCTGAAGCTGCCGCAAGGCCTCATCGAAATGGCGGCCGAAGTAGTTTATGACGCCGACATTCGCCTGAATGATGAGCGACAAGGGGTCCAGCTCGCGGGCACGCTGCATGTGAACCAGCGCTTCGTCGGTACGACCCACGCTCGAAAGATAACGGCTGTAGCGATGGCGGAGGCTCGCGTTGTTGGGATCGAGCTTTAGGGCCAGCTCGAATTCCTTCCCCGCGTCCCTCCAATCCCAGTCGTAATACGTGCGAATGTACGCGAGGGCCGCGTGTGCCTCCGCCAGCTGGCCGTCGAGTTCCAGTGCCCGCGCCACGGCTGCCTTGGCCTTCGGAAACACCTCGTCGGGCATCGAACTCGAGTAGAACGGCAGGGCGCTGTAGTAATCGGCCATGGCGGCGTGCGCGAGCGCGTACTCAGGATCGATCTCGAGTGCCCGCTCGAAATTCTGCCGCGCCTTTTCCAGGTCCGTCGGATCGCCCTCGTTCCAGTAGAACCGGCCGCGCAGGTAGGCGTTGTAAGCTTCGAGGCTGGTCGTCTTGCTCCGCGCTGGCAGCTCGCGATTCAGAACCGCAACCTTCAACTGCCGGACCACCGTCAACGCGATTTCATCCTGGACCGCAAAGATGTCCGTCAATTCCCGATCGTATGTCTCCGACCAGACTTGCATCGCGGACCGGGCGTCGATCAGCTGTGCGGAAATGCGCAACTGGTTGCCCGCTTTACGCACTGAACCCTCGAGAACATAGGTGACGTTGAGACGCCTGGCAATCTCCGGGGCTTCGATTTTCTGGCCCTTGAGCGAAAAAGTGGAAGAACGCGAAATGACCCGCAACTCGGGAATCTTTGCTAGCAAGTTGAGCAGCTGCTCGGAAATGCCATCGGAAAAGTATTCTTGCTCCGCCTCGCTGCTCATGTTCACGAACGGCATCACCGCAATCGATTTCTCGCTCGACGCGGCGGCCGTGACAGCTGAATCTGTGGCGAGTGACGGCTCGGGAGCGTCGGCGGCACGCAGGTAGTACCAGGACGTCCAGGCACCCGCGACCAGCAGCAATCCCGCCAGTACGAGTCCGGCGACCCGCACTCGATGCTTGCCGCCAGTGCCCGGCTCGCGTTTTCCGGCATCTCCCGACCGTGCGTGACGCAGCGATGCCGGTTCGTTCTCCAGCAATTGCCGCACGCGAAGGGCAAACGCTTCCGGTGTCTTGCCGTCGGGCAGCCAGGTCCACTGCGTCTGCAGGAACTCATCCGGGACTCGCGCATCGGCTTCGCGCAAACCATCGATCACCACGGGCACCAGGAAAGCCGCGTCTTGCGCCATGTTCAACAGGCGGCGCGTAGCGAGGTTCCATTCGCCGCGGAAATAGCCCTCGGAGCGCGCATTGGTGTGCGCTGAAATCACGGGAATGAACAACGCGCAGTCGTGGATGTGCTTCTTGATTTGCGCATCCCAGGCGTCACCGCCGTGGAGCGCGCTCTTGTCGAGCCATACCTTTACGCCAACGGCCTGGAGCGCTTCGCAAATACGGGCGGCTGCCTCCGCATCCTGGGAGGCGTAGGAAAGGAATACGGAACCGGTGGCGTCTGACTGTGCAGGCATGGAGTGACGCTAATGCGTGTTTATTGAATCAAGGACCCACTCGTCGGCGGCCTGAGTATAGGCGTGCCGCGAGGCCGAACCCGACCCAAACTTCCACGCTGGAAGAACACCAGGCTCACGCGCTGCGTGAGCCTTTGTCGAAACTGGCGCGCCCGGAGAGATTGTTCGCGGCGCCTGCGGCGCCGCTCGTCGAACTCCCGACCCCATGGTTCGTAGGACGCCCCAAATTTCTTGGGACTATTTCAAATCAACAAGTTAGATGGCCCGCCCTCGCCTAACTTCCCGCCGAGATTCGCCGAGTCGAGTCGAGTGTGAATTCAACCCTACGCTACTGCCTCCGCGCCCACCGCGGTGGACCCCACTACCCCGCCGCTGCGCGCCCACTTGCTGCAGGAACATCGCAGCCGCCCCAGAGCGCTCGTCCTCTCGCGGCCGATCAAGCCTGCGCGAGCGCGTCCATGCTCTCGGGCAGGGTTTGGCCGCCGTCGACGATGATGGTCTGCCCGGTGATATACGCGGCTTCCTTGGAGGCGAGGAACAGTGCGGCGTAGCCAATGTCTTCGGCGGTTCCGAGTTTCTTCAACGGGATCGAAGCTGCCATCGACCGCTCGTACTCCGAACCGAGTGCGGCCAGACCCTCGGTCGCGATATTTCCGGGAAGCACCGCATTGACCGTAATGCCGTACTTGGCGAACTCGATGCAGGCCGTGCGCATGAAGCCGAGCTGTCCGGCTTTGCTTGCGCCATAGTGCGCCCAACCCGGAGAGCCCGTCACGGGACCGGTGATCGACGACGTGATCACGATGCGCCCCTGATCCGATTTCTTGAGGTGCGGAAGGCAGGCCTTGATCGGGAGAAACGTACCTTTAAGGTTCGTTGCC
>JANNKZ010000216.1:0-10665 GCA_031396515.1 Gammaproteobacteria bacterium | reverse complement strand
ACTTCCTTGATCTCAACGCGATCGCTCGCGTGCATCTGGAGCAGGCGGCCGATGCGCTCCTTGCGCGAGCGGTTCGGCACATACACCTGGTCGCCCGAGGACAGCGTGCCCGAGTAGACGCGGAAGAAAGTCAGGTTGCCGACGAACGGGTCGTTCAGGATCTTGAACGCGAGCGCGGAGAACGGCGCGTCATCGGTCGGCGGCCGCGTGATCTCCTCGCTGTCCTCGGACTGTCCCTTGACGTCCGGCACTTCGAGCGGCGACGGCATGTAGTCAATGACCGCGTCGAGCACGGCCTGCACGCCCTTGTTCTTGAAGGCGGAGCCGCAGGTCACGATGCAGATGTCGTTCTTGATCGCGCGCGCCCGCAGGCCCTTCTTGATGTCCTCGGTCGAGAGCGTGTTCTCCTCCAGGTACTTGTGGAGGAGTTCCTCGTTGCCCTCGGCGGCGGCCTCGACCAGCTTGGCGCGATATTCGTCGCACTGCGCCTGCATGTCGGCCGGGATGTCGCGGTACTCGAAGCGCATGCCCTGGGTGTCGTCGTCCCACCAGATCGCCTTCATGCGGATCAGGTCGACGATGCCGGTGAATTTTTCCTCGGCGCCGATCGGCAGCTGGATCACGACCGGGTTGCCCTTCAGGCGCGTGCGGATCTGGTCCACGCAGCGCAGGAAGTTGGCGCCGGCGCGGTCCATCTTGTTGACGAACGCGACGCGGGGCACCTTGTACTTGTTCATCTGCCGCCAGACCGTCTCGGACTGGGGCTGCACGCCGGACACGGCGCAGTACACGGCGACCGCCGAGTCGAGCACGCGCAAGCTGCGCTCGACCTCGATCGTGAAGTCCACGTGCCCGGGCGTGTCGATGATGTTGATGCGGTGCTCGGGGTAATGGTTGTCCATCCCCTTCCAGAAGCAGGTGGTCGCCGCGGCGGTAATCGTGATGCCGCGCTCCTGCTCCTGCTCCATGTAGTCCATGACGGCCGCGCCGTCATGCACTTCGCCGATCTTGTGCGAAACGCCCGTGTAGAAAAGCACGCGCTCGGTCGTCGTCGTCTTTCCGGCGTCAATGTGCGCGGAAATGCCGATGTTCCGATAGTGCTCGATGGGCGTAATACGGGGCATGAGCATCTTTTACCAGCGGTAGTGGGCGAAGGCCTTGTTGGCCTCGGCCATGCGGTGCGTGTCTTCGCGCTTGCGCACGGCCGTGCCGCGGTTCTCGGCCGCGTCCATCAGCTCGTGGGCCAGGCGATGGGCCATCGACTTCTCGCTGCGCGCGCGCGCGGCTTCGATCAGCCAGCGCATGGCAAGCGTCTGCCGGCGCGACGGCCGGACTTCGACCGGCACCTGGTAAGTCGCGCCGCCGACGCGCCGCGACTTCACTTCGACCGCCGGCTTCACGTTCTCGAGCGCGGCCGAGAGCAGCTCGAGCGCCGCGTCGCCCTCGCGATTCGTCTTCTCGGTGATTCGGTCGATCGCGCCGTACATGATGTGCTCGGCGGCGGATTTCTTGCCGCTCGTCATGACCATGTTCATGAACTTGGCCAGCATTTCGCTACCGAACTTCGGGTCCGGGAGGATGACGCGGGTCGGCGCGGATGTGCGACGGGACATTATTTCTACCCCTGCTCGTTATTTCTTCGGGCGCTTGGCGCCGTACTTGGAACGGCTCTGCTTGCGGTCGGCGACGCCGGCGCAGTCGAGCGTTCCGCGGACCGTGTGGTAACGCACGCCCGGGAGGTCCTTCACGCGGCCGCCGCGGATCATGACCACCGAGTGTTCCTGGAGGTTGTGGCCTTCGCCGCCGATGTAGCTCGTGACTTCGTAGCCGTTGGTCAGGCGCACGCGCGCGACTTTCCGGAGCGCCGAGTTCGGCTTCTTCGGCGTCGTCGTGTAGACGCGCGTGCAGACACCGCGGCGCTGCGGCGAACGCTCGAGCGCCGGCACCTTGGACTTGTAGGTTGCCGCTACGCGGCCGCCACGGATCAACTGGTTGGTCGTCGACATGTCGTCCCTACTTCCGGCGCCGGCTGGATTACCGGACGCATGAAACACCGGGCCGCCCTGTGGCGGCCCGGTTACATCTTTGCCATTCGACTGCCGCCCGTATACCGGGGCGGGCGGCCGAAAAGGCCCGCGATTGTAGGTACTGGCGCTAAGTGCCGTCAAGCCGCACGGCGGCCTGGCCTAAATCAGGCCCAACGCCTTGTTTTTATTGAGTTATGGCAGAAAGAGCTGGAACGCGACGAACTACTTGCCTGCGCGCCGCATCAACGTGCTCTTGCCGAACAGCGAGCTCAGCAGGTCAACAGCCACTTCAGCCGTCCGGTTACGAACGTCAAAGGCCGGATTGAGTTCCACCAGGTCGACCGATCCCAGCAAACCGGTGTCGGCGACCATCTCCATACAGAGTTGCGATTCACGGTACGTCGGCCCGCCCGCCACAGTCGTACCGACGCCCGGCGCAATGTCGGGATCCAGGAAGTCCACATCGAAGCTCACGTGCAGATGCGTATTCTGGTCGATGCCGGCCAGGGCCGCCTGCATCGTCTGTCGCATCCCCATTTCGTCGATGTAGCGCATGTCGAACACTTCCAGTCCGATCTCGTGCACGAAGCGCTTCTCGCCCTCATCGACGCTGCGGATCCCGATCTGGCGGATGACGCCCGGTGCGATCATGGGCACCGTGCCGCCGATCCCGGTGAGCTGCGCAGGGCCGTAGCCACAAAGCACGGCCATCGGCATGCCGTGAATATTGCCGCTGGGCGTGAGGACGTCGGTATTGGCATCGGCGTGCGCGTCGAACCAAAGCACGCGGAGCTCGCGGCCACTCTCGCGGCAATGGCGGGCGGCGGCGCTAATCGAACCAATCGCAAGGCAATGATCGCCACCCAGCAGGATCGGCAGGCGTGAAGCCGCGAGCTCGGCATGAAACGCGTCGTGCACGGCGCGATTCCACGCCGTGACTTCCGCGAGATGTCGGTAGCCATCGACGGGTGGCAGTCCTGGATTGCCCGGACCCTGCAGATTTCCGCGGTCGAGCACTTCGACACCCTGCGTCTCGAGCATTGCCTGCAGATGCGCGACGCGAAGAGCTTCCGGCCCCATCGACGCCCCGCGCGTGCCGGCACCGACGTCGGTCGGTGCGCCGATCAGGGAGACCCTGCTTGCGGAGTTCCCGGCAACTGTCGCCATCGCTGCGTCCCTATGAATCGATCCCGATACTGTGAGCGACGACGGCACTGCCCGCAAGTTCGGCGCTTCGCCTCCATGGTAAACTGCGATGGCCGCGCGTCCACACGACCGAATCCAATCTGATCGGAGAGCGGCCATGAATACGGCATCGATAGCCCTTGGAATCACCGCAAACGATCTGATCGCCATCGAAGCGAGTCTCGGCGCGCACAATTACAAGCCTCTGGATGTCGTGCTCGTTCGCGGCGAGGGCGTCTGGGTCTGGGATGCCGATGGCAAACGGTATCTGGATTGCCTTTCGGCATACTCGGCGCTGAACCAGGGTCACTGCCATCCGAAAATCCTCGCCGCGATGGTCACACAGGCAAAACGGCTGACCCTTACTTCGCGTGCGTTCCGTAATGACCAGCTCGCACTTCTCTATGAAGATCTCGCAAGGCTGACTGGCGCTCACAAGATCCTGCCGATGAACAGCGGGGCGGAAGCGGTCGAATCGGCTGTGAAGGCCGTGCGCAAGTGGGGCTATGAGGTTAAGGGCGTGCCGGCGGATCGAGCCGAGATCATCGTGTGTTCGAATAACTTCCATGGGCGTACGCTCGGTATCGTCGGTTTCAGTACCGATCCGGATGCGCGCGGCGGCTTTGGCCCGTTCGCGCCCGGCTTTCGCGTCGTATCATTCGGGGACTTCGAGGCACTTGCTTCCGCGGTCAACGAGAACACGGTTGCGTTCCTGGTAGAGCCCATCCAGGGCGAGGCCGGTGTCATCATTCCGCCGGCCGGATACTTCGCCCGCGTACGGGCTCTCTGCACCGAACGCAACGTGACTCTGATCCTCGACGAGATCCAGACCGGCCTCGGGCGCACTGGAAAACTTCTGGCGGAAGAATACGAAGGGATCGAAGCCGACGTGACGCTGATTGGCAAGGCGCTCTCGGGCGGCTTCTATCCGGTCTCGGCGGTGTTGTCGAACTCGGAAGTGCTCGGCGTACTCAAGCCCGGCCAGCATGGCAGTACCTTTGGTGGCAATCCGCTCGCTTGCGCGGTGGCACGCATGGCGCTCAAGGTACTTATCGAGGAAGGGATGATCGAGAATGCCGCTCGTCAGGGCGCGTACTTCAAGGCCCAGCTTGAAGGGATCCAGAGCGATGTCGTCCGCGAAGTGCGCGGGCGCGGACTCATGCTCGCCATCGAGCTGCACCCCGAGGCGGGCGGCGCGCGCCGCTATTGCGAAGTACTACGCGATCGGGGAATGCTGGCCAAGGACACGCACGACAACACGATCCGGATCTCGCCGCCCCTCGTGATCACGCGCGATCAGGTCGACTGGGCGTGTGAAACTCTGGCGCAGGTGCTGGCAGCGAGCTAATCAGGCCTCGCCGCTCCGGGCCCTGAGGCGCCAGGGCGGTTTCCCGTAACATCATGCGCCCATGCCCCGCCACCTCTCCCTGAGCCTCGATGCCGTCATCGTGGCGGTTACGGCCGGCGAACCCCGGATCCTCACGACTTCTGTACCGGGCGACGGCATCCCCGCCCTGCCATCCGGCCCCCTCGATACCGAAATCGACGCCACGCTCGAACTGGGCCTGCGGCGCTGGATCGCCGCGCAAACCGGCCTGGCGGTCGGCTATATCGAGCAGCTCTATACCTTCGGGGACCGCGATCGCAGCCGGGATGCCGGCAATTCACGGCATTTGTCGGTCGGCTATCTGGGCCTCGTCAAGGAAGCGCAGCCGGCGCCCGGTGCGGCCTGGCTCGACTATTACGACATTCTTCCCTGGGAAGACCGCCGCGGGCGTAAGCCGGCCGCCCTCGCCAGGACGCTCGCCGCGTCGCTCGCGCGCTGGGCCGGCAAGGACCTCGCCCGCCAGCGGCGCGTCACCGTGAATTTCGGCAGCCGCGGCTCCTGGGACCCGATCCGGGTGCTGGAACGCTATGAGCTCCTGTATGAGGCGCAGCTCGTACCCGAGTACGAGAGCGACCGTGGACTGACCCCGGAGTCGCGGCCGGAACCGGGGATGGAACTCGCCTACGACCACCGCCGGATCGCGGCCACGGCCCTTGGGCGGCTGCGCGGCAAGCTGAAATACCGTCCCGTCGTCTTCGAATTGCTGCCGGAGACCTTCACGCTCCTGCAGTTGCAGCGGACCGTCGAGGCCCTGACCGGCATGGGGCTGCACAAGCAGAATTTCCGGCGCCTGGTGGCCAGCGGCCGGTTCGTGGAACCCACCCGCACGCTCGAACGGCCGGCCCGGGGCCGGCCGGCCAAGCTGTTCCGGTTCCGCCGCGAGGTGGTGCGCACCCGCCTTTATTGATTTATAATACTCACTCCGAGCATAAATGGAGTGAGAACCGTGCGCAGCCTGGCCGGCATCCTGCCGGACGTCGAAATAGCCGTCATCGAGCCGTTGCTCGCCGAGATCGAGGCGCTGAAGCGGAAGCGCCGCGCCATCGTCCTCGCGCACAACTACATGACGCCCGACATCTTCCACGGCGTCGCGGACCTGCGCGGCGATTCGCTCGCGCTCGCGCGCATGGCGGCGGCGACCGAGGCCGACGTCATCGTGCTGGCCGGCGTGCACTTCATGGCCGAGACCGCAAAGCTCATGAATCCCGGCAAGACCGTGCTGATTCCCGACACGCGCGCCGGCTGCTCGCTCGCGGAATCCATCACCGGCGCCGACGTGCGCTTGCTGCGCGAGCGCTATCCGGGCGTGCCGGTCGTGACCTATGTGAATACCTCGGCCGAGGTGAAGGCGGAATCCGACATCTGCTGCACCTCGTCGAACGCCGTCGCGGTCGTCGAATCGCTCGGCGCCGACCGGGTGATCTTCCTCCCCGACCAGTATCTTGGGCGCTGGGTCGCCTCGCAGACCGGCGTCGACGTGATCCTCTGGGAAGGCAGCTGCATGGTGCACGAGCGCTTCACCGCCGAGGAGCTGCGCGCATACCGCTCGGGACATCCCGGAATCAAGATCATCGCCCACCCGGAATGCCCGCCCGACGTGCTGGCCGAAGCCGATTACGTCGGCTCGACCGCCGGCATGATTTCCTGGGTCGACAGGAACCGTCCGCGCCGCGTCGTCATGGTCACCGAGTGCTCGATGTCCGACAACGTCGCGGCGGAAATGCCCGACGTCGAATTCGTACGGCCGTGCAACCTGTGCCCGCACATGAAGCGCATCACGCTCGAGGGCATCGCCGCGTCGCTGCGCGAGATGCGCCACGAAGTGACGATCGATCCCGCGATTGCGCTGCGTGCCCGGCTGGCCGTCACGCGCATGCTCGCAATCAACGCATGATTGCGCAGGATTTCATCTCCGCACCGGCCGTCGTCGTCGGCGGCGGCATCGCCGGGCTCGCGACGGCGCTGTCGCTGCGCGGCTGCGTGCTGGTTGCCGACGAAGCGGTCGGCGGCGGCGCCTCGCGGCACGCGCAGGGCGGGATCGCCGCCGCGTTCGATCGCGGCGACTCTCCGGCCCTGCATGCGGCGGACACACTGCGCGTGGCGGCCGGCCTCGCGGAGCCGGAAATCGCGGCGCTCGTCACGGGCGCAGCCGCCGGGCGCATCGAATGGCTGCGCGGGCTCGGCGTCGAGTTCGACTGCACACCCGCAGGCGTTACGGCCCTCGGCCGCGAGGCGGGACACAGCCGTCATCGCGTTGTCCATGCCGGCGGCGATCGCACCGGCGCCGAACTGATGCGCGCGATGCGTCACGCGGCGCTCGCGCGTCCCGACATCCGCGTGCTCGAAGGCTTTGAACTCGTCGACCTCGTCACCTGCGGAGATCGCGCCGGCGGCGTGCTGCTCGAAGGCCCGGACGGCCGCGGGCTCGCCGTGCTCGCGCCGCACACGGTGCTGGCGACGGGCGGCATCGGCGCTTGTTTCGACCGCACGACCAATCCCGGCACGTCGCGCGGGGCGGGCCTCGCGGCTGCGGCACGACGTGGCGTGCGACTCGCCGATCTCGAATTCGTGCAGTTCCACCCGACCGCGCTCGCGGTTGATTCTGATCCCCTCCCCTTGCTGACCGAGGCGCTGCGCGGCGCCGGCGCCGTGCTGCTCGACGATCGCGGCGACCGGTTCATGCGGGGCGTCCATCGCGATGCTGAACTCGCGCCGCGTGATGTCGTGGCGCGCCGGGTCGCGTCCCTGTGGTCGGCCGGGCGCCGCGCGTTCCTCGATGCGACCGGCGTCGCCGACCTCGCCGCGCGCTTTCCCTCGGCCTGCGCCCTGGCGAAGCACGCAGGTTTCGATGCCAGCCGGGATCCGTTACCGGTCGCGACCGCGGCGCACTTTCACATGGGCGGCATCGCGACCGACGCCGCGGGCCGAAGCTCGCTCGCCGGCCTGTGGGCCTGCGGCGAAGTCGCCGCCACCGGGCTGCACGGCGGCAATCGTCTCGCGAGTAACTCCCTGCTCGAGGGCCTGGTTTTCGGCGAACGGATCGCCCGGGCAATCGCCGCGGAACACTTGCGGCCGCCGCAGGGCACGCTCGAATTGCCGCGCCGCCACAGCGACGGCGATCCGGACCCCAGGCGCCTTGCGGCACTGCGGCAACTCGTCGGCGAGAGCCTCGGGCCACTGCGTACCGACGCGTCGATGGCGCGTGCGCTCACGCGGCTCGATGACCGGACGCCGGACTCGCGCGCCGAAGACGACGGGATTCTCGTCGCCCGGCTGATGCTCGCCGCCGCGCTCGATCGCCGCGAGTCGCGCGGCGCGCACTATCGCCTCGACCATCCGGAGCCGGCGCCCGGCCCGGCGCGGCGCAGCTTCGTCGATCCTGCGCCGGTCGCAATCGAATCCCTGACCCGCGCTCGCAGCCGCGTCGCGTGACGCCCGTCGCGCCGCTCGAAGCGCTCGCCGGCGTCGTCGATGCCGCGCTCGCCGAGGATCTCGGCGAGGCGGGCGATATCACGACCCGCGCCATCGTGCCGCCCGGCACGCCGATGTCCGCGGTCATCCGCAGCCGCGAGGCGGGTTGCATCGCCGGGATCGACGTCGTGCCGCTCGTGCTGTCGCGGCTACCGGAGCCCGCGACCGCGACGATTCTCGTACCCGACGGCCGTCCGGTGAACGCCGGCGACGCGGTCGCGGAGCTGAACGGCGCGGCATCCACCCTGCTCACCGGCGAACGCACCATCCTCAACCTGCTCGGCCGCCTGTCCGGCATCGCGACCGCAACCGCAGCCGTCGTCCGCGCGGTCTCGGGCACCGGTGTTGCGATCAAGGACACGCGCAAGACGACGCCGGGCCTGCGCCTGCTCGAAAAGTACGCGGTGGCGGTCGGCGGCGGCGTCAATCATCGCATCGGTCTCCATGACGCAGTTCTGATCAAGGACAATCACATCGGCATCGCGGGTTCCATCGCCGAAGCGATCGCGCGAACCCGCGCGGCGCTTGGCAAGACGGTTGTGATCCAGGTGGAGGTCGATACGCTGGCGCAGCTCGAAGAGGCGCTGCTTGCAGGCGTCGGGTCCGTGCTGCTCGACAACATGCGGCCCGAATTGTTGAAGCACGCCGTGACGCTGGTCGCCGGCCGTTGCTATACGGAAGCGTCTGGCGGGATCACGCTCGCCAATGTGCGGGAAGTCGCCGAGACGGGAGTCGATGCGATCTCCCTTGGCTGGCTGACGCATTCGTCGAAGTCGCTCGACCTCGGACTCGACCTCGCCTGACCGAACATCCCGGGCCCGGCAAAGCCGGGCCCGGGCATGCACGGGTTTACTCCGCGACCGCTTCCGCTGCCGCCGGCTCCTCGCCCGCAGCTTCGCCGCCGGAGTCGAGGAATCCGCGGTGGACCTCGTCCTCGGGCTTCTTGCGCCGCTGGGCATGGAAGGAGAAGCCGGTGCCCGCCGGTATGAGCCGGCCGACGATGACGTTCTCCTTCAGTCCGCGCAGGTCGTCCTTGATGCCGCGCACGGCCGCATCGGTCAGCACGCGGGTCGTTTCCTGGAACGACGCCGCCGAGATGAACGAATCGGTCTGCAGCGAGGCCTTGGTGATGCCGAGCAGCATCGGCTCGATGACCGCGGGCGCCTTCTTCTCGCGCTCGAGGCGGTCGTTGAGCTCGAGGATGCGCGCGCGCTCGAGCTGCTCGCCGCGCAGCAGCGTCGAATCGCCCGCTTCCTTGACCTCGACCTTGCGCAGCATCTGGCGGACGATCACTTCGATGTGCTTGTCGTTGATCTTGACGCCCTGCAGCCGGTACACGTCCTGGATCTCGCGCGTCAGGTAGTTGGCGAGCGCCGCCACGCCCTGCAGGCGCAGGATGTCGTGCGGGTTCGGCTCGCCTTCCGCGATGACTTCGCCGCGCTCGACGTGCTCGCCCTCGAACACGTTCAGCTGGCGCCACTTCGGGATCAGCTCCTCGTAGCGCTCGTTGTTCTCGCCGGTGATGACGAGACGGCGCTTGCCCTTGGTCTCGCGGCCGAAGCTGACGGTGCCAGTCACTTCCGCGAGGATGGCCGGTTCCTTCGGCTTGCGGGCCTCGAACAGGTCCGCGACGCGCGGCAGGCCGCCGGTGATGTCGCGGGTCTTCGAGGATTCCTGCGGGATGCGCGCGATGACGTCGCCGACTGAGACCTTGGCTCCGTCCTCGAGCGACACGAGCGCGCCCGCCGGCAGCGTGTAGACCGCCGGGATGTCGGTGTTGGCGAACGTGACTTCCTTGCCTTTCGCATT
Source organism: Gammaproteobacteria bacterium (assembly GCA_031396515.1). Taxonomy (GTDB): domain Bacteria; phylum Pseudomonadota; class Gammaproteobacteria; order Steroidobacterales; family Steroidobacteraceae; genus SCUD01. Next base: position 786 of record JANNKZ010000216.1, on the reverse strand, counting down.
AACGAGCTTCAGCACCGGTCGCAGGTCGCGGCCGGCCGCGGCACGCTGCTTCGGGTCGAGCACCTCGACGCTCGAGAGCCCGGTGACCTCGTCCAGCTGCGATTGCACGGTCACACCGTCGACGAAGTCGTTGAAGCGGATGAAGCCCGCGACCTCGGTGACGACCGGGTGAGTGTGCGGATCCCAGTTTGCGACGATCTGGCCCGGCGCCACCGCCTTGCCCTCGTCCGCGACGATGGTCGCGCCGTAGGGAATCTTGTAGCGCTCGCGCTCGCGGCCGAACTCGTCGATCACGCCGATTTCTCCGGAGCGCGACGTCGAAACAAGGTGGCCCTTCTCGTGGCGCACCGACTTGACGTTGTGGAAGCGCAGCGTGCCCTTGCCCTTGATCTCCACGAGCGAGATCGCAGCCGCGCGGGAGGCCGCGCCGCCGATATGGAAGGTGCGCATGGTCAGCTGCGTGCCCGGCTCGCCGATCGACTGCGCGGCGATCACGCCGACCGCCTCGCCGATCGAGATCAGGCGGCCGCGCGCCAGGTCGCGCCCGTAGCACATCGCGCAGACGCCGTAGCGCACTTCGCAGGTGATCGGGGAACGGACCTTGATCTGGTCGACGCCGTTGTTCTCGAGTTCCTGCACCCACTGCTCGTCGATGAGCGTCGAGGCCGGGACCAGAATGTCGTCCGAGCCCGGCTTCGGCACGTCGGTCGCGGTCACGCGGCCGAGCACGCGCTCGCCGAGACCCTCGACCACGTCGCCGCCCTCGACGATCGGCGTCACTTCGAG
>JANNKZ010000213.1:0-2318 GCA_031396515.1 Gammaproteobacteria bacterium | reverse complement strand
GCCCCGACTCGCCCGCCGCAAGGCGCGCGTCGAGCGTCTCCTTCGCCGGTGCTAGCACGAGCTCGATGCGGTCGGCGACGCCCGCCGACTGCCAGTGGCGGCGCGCGAGCGCGGGGAATTACTCGCAGACGTCGCCGGCGAGCAGCCTGCCGTCCGCGGGCATCGCGAGCGCGACGGCCAGGCTCGAATAGCCGGTGAACACGCCGACCTCGATCGCGCGGCGCACGCCGAGCAGCCGCACCAGCATCTGCATGAACTGCCCCTGCTCGGGCGCGATCTGCATGTTGACCTGCGGATGCGAGGCGGTCTCGGCGCGGAGCTTCGCGAGCGCCTCCGGCTCGCGCAGCGAATGCGCGAGCAGGTAGTCGTAGAGCCGGTCGTCGAGCGGCAGCGTGCGGATGGACATCAGTAACCGCGCGCCACGTCCACTTCCGACAGCAGTTTGCCGCCCTCGACATAACGGCGCAGGTTCTCGCGTGCCAATAGCCAGCGCGCCACCTCGTTACCCTCGAGACCGGCGGCGACGTGCGGCGTGATGAGCACGTTCGGCGCGCGCCAGAGTGCATGGTCGGGCGGCAACGGCTCCGGATCGGTGACGTCGAGGCCCGCTCCGCCAATGCGGCCATCCCGTAGCGCTGCCACCAGGTCGTCCGTCACGACGGTGCCGCCGCGGCCGACGTTGATAAAGAGCGCCCCGCGCTTCGAGGCATCGAAAACCTTGCGGTCGAAGATGCCTTTCGTGTCCTGCGTCAGCGGCAGTGTATTGACGATGACGTCCGCGCGCGCGACGAAAGACAGCAGCTTGTCGGGCAGGCCGACTTCCGCGACGTACTCCGGTCCCTGCGTGCCGGAATTGCGGATCGCGATCACGGTCATGCCGAGCGCGTGCGCGCGCTTCGCTGTCTCGGCGCCGATGCCGCCGAGCCCCACGACCAGCATCGTGCGGCCTTTCACCTCCCAGAGCCGGCTCTCGGGCACGGCCTCGTCGGCCCACTGGCCCTTCGCCTGCGCCGGCACGTAGGTCGCGAGGCCGCGCGTGAGGCCGAACAGGAATGCGAGCACGTGCTCGGACATCACCGAGCCCGCGACCTTCTGCATGTTGGTCAGCACGATGCCGCGCTCCGCGAACGAGGGAATCGCAATGCAGCGCTCGACGCCCGCAAACATGCGTTGCACCCAGCGGATGCGCGGCCCGGCCTGGATCACCTCGGGGACGCACTCGCCGATCACCGCGTCCGCATCCGCCGCCTCGCGCACGGCGCCGGCACGATCGGCGGGGGCGACCAGCGTGACGCCCGGTACGGCCTCCTGCATCCAGGCGAGGCGCGCGGCGTCGGCGCTCATCAGCACGACTTTCCGTGGCGGAGTCCAGCCCGGGCGATCGCGGAGCGCGGTCTTCGATTCCTGGAGGCCGAGTTCGGCGATCAGGCGTGCGGTCTCGTCCGTGGCGTCGGCAATGGCCAGGGGACCGGTCAGCAGCAGGGCGGCTGCGGCCGCGGATATCAGCAGGCGACACGGGTTTTTCATCCGGCAACGATACCGCAGCCGTGAGCCTCCGTGCGCACAATGCGCCCCTCGGAAACGGCCTGGGGGAGCCGGAATGGCCTGGTATGCCAGCTGATGCCGCGTGAGCTCATGCGCTGCGGGATTCTGCTATGGAAATTCAGTGCGGGTGCCGATGGTGTGAGTCTGGATAATGCTCGTGAGAATGCGTGACCGGCTCATGTAGGTGCGGGTGGGTGTGCCGCGTGCCGTAAGGGACTCGTGGGCTGTGCGCGTGCTGGTGATGCGGGTCATCGTCGTGGACATGCTCATGTTCATGCTCGAGCGCCCCATGCGCGTGGTCATGCTCATGCCGCTCGGTCAGGTGCAGCCACACGCCGAGCGCCATTAACCCGCCGCCGATGAGTAGCTCGACCGTCAACGCGTCGCCGAGGAGCAGTGCCAGAGACGCGCCGATGAAAGGCGCGACGGAGAAATAAGCTCCGGTGCGCGCCGTGCCGAGCTGCCGCAGCGCCAACACAAAAAGCGCGAGGCTGACGCCATAGGCCGCAAGACCGAGCAGCAAGGCGCCGACCGCATCAGGAAGCGTCGGTAACCGTACGCCCATCGAGATGGCGATCACGAAGTTCACGGATCCGGCAGTCAAGCCTTTGATGGAAGCGATCCAGGTGGCATCGGTGAGCGCAATTTTACGCGTGAAATTATTGTCGATGCCCCAAGCGAGGCAAGCGCCGAGTACGGCGAATGCCGGCCAGGCGCCCTCGAAGCGAGCTTCGCCCGGCCAGGCGAGAATTGCGCCGCCTGCGAGGACGGCC
>JANNKZ010000181.1:0-4069 GCA_031396515.1 Gammaproteobacteria bacterium | reverse complement strand
AGTGGATCGCCAGGGCCGCGTGCGCCTCTCGATGCGCGGCGTCGCCTGATCGACCGGCGGCCTGCTCAGGGCAGGCGCACTTCCCGGAGCCCCGCGATCCGCGCGGGGCGCCAGTTCTCCAGCGCCCAGCGCCACAATTCCACCGTTCCGGCGCGCTTGAGCGCATCCGGCGGCTCCTGCCGCAACCAGTTCAATACCTCCCACAACTGACTCGCCGCTTGCCCGGCATCGAGCGGCACCGAACGGCGAGACTTCGCAAGCTTGCGGCCGTCCGGTTCCATCAGGAGCGGCAGGTGGGCGTGGACCGGCGTGCGGAAGCCCAGCGAACGCTGAAGCAGGATCTGGCGCGGCGTGCTGGACAGGAGGTCAGCGCCGCGTACGACCTCGGTGACGCCCTGTAGCTCGTCGTCGACGACCACGGCAAGGTGATAGGCGTACTGCCCATCGCGCCGGCGGATCACGAAGTCGCCCGCTTCACGCCGGCAATCCTGGCGAATCACTCCCTGCAAGGCGTCCTCGAACTCGACGACGGGTTGGTCAGCCGCGATGCGATAGCGGAGCGCATATGGACCGCCGGCGTCTGCCGGGTCGTCGCGGCAGGTACCCGGGTAGACCGGTTCCGCAGCCGGGTCCGCACTCTCCGCGGCGCGCTGCGCCCGGCTGCAGCGGCAGGCAAAGCAGAGGTTGGCGTGGCGCAATCGCGCGAGCGCCGACGCATAAAAATCGGTTCTACGGGACTGGAAATCAACTATTCCATCCCATTCGAAACCGAATCCATCGAGCACGCGCAGGTGTTCGTCGGCGATCGGGTCGCGTGAGCGTTGGCGATCGAGGTCTTCGATCCGGACCAGCCAGCGGCCGCCCTGGCTGCGTGCGCTCAGGTAGCTGCCGACGGCCGTCAGCAGCGAGCCGAGATGCAGCGGTCCGGAAGGGGTCGGGGCGAAGCGGCCGCAGGGACGCGCTTCAGCGGTACCAGTCGTCGCGGTCGCCGTACTGCTTCTCGCGCCGCTCGCGGCGCTCCTGCGCTTCGATGCAGAGGGTCGCGACCGGGCGCGCCTCGAGGCGCTTCACGCCGATCGGTTCACCGGTTTCGATGCAATAGCCGTAGCTGCCGTCCTCGATCCGGCTTAGCGCCTCTTCGATCTTGCGGATCAGCTTGCGCTCGCGGTCCCGCGTACGCAGTTCGAGCGCGAACTCGGATTCGAGCGTAGCCCGGTCATTTGGGTCGGGCGGATTGGCCGCCTCGTCCTTCATGTGCGTCATCGTCCGGTCGACTTCTTCCATGAGGTCGCGCTTCCAGTTGCTCAGGATGCTCCGGAAGTGGTCGAGCTGCTCCCGGCCCATGTACTGCTCGCCCTTCCGTTCCCGGTAGGGACGGACATTGCGCGGTCCGAGCAGCAGGTTGTGGGAGCCAGCGCCTTCATCGTCCTCGTCGCCCAGCGGTAGCCGGCGCGGGATGCGGGGCTGCAAGCCCACAAGAGGCGTCTTTCCGTCGAGCGCCGCAGGTGCAGGACCGGCCGACTTCGGCTTGACCAGGATCGGTTCGCGCACGGCTGTTCCCAATTTCACGGGCTTGGCGGCGGGTTTCGGCGCTGCAACGGCGGTGGTCTTGGCTTTGGAAGGCTTGGCGGCCTTCGGACGGGCGGCGGGGACCTTGGCTTTGCGCGGCGCGGGCTTCGCGGACTTGCGGGCGGCCGGCGCCTTGCGCGCTGCAGCCTTTCCGGCGGGTTTTTTGGTCCTGGAAGTCTTCTTGCCTGGCATCAAGTTCTCCGTTGCCCGTTCAATCGAGCGCCGGATTATAGCCCCGGTTTTCCCGCGGTCCAGTGCTGTCGCCGCCGCCGTGCAGGACGCGTCCCCGGGTCAGGGGAGCTTGACAGGAACGTTGCCGGACCAGCCGGACTTGCGGTGTTCCGCGAAGACCGAGGTGTAGATGCCGCCACGCACGTTGAACTCGGCCGTGAGGCGCAGGAAACGCGGTTGCAGCGCCGCCGCGAGGCGATCCGCGATTTCGTTGGTCACCGCTTCGTGGAACGCGCCGCGATCGCGGAACGACCAGATGTAAGCCTTGAGCGACTTGAGCTCGACGCAACGCGCATCCGGCACGTATTCGAGGTCCAGGACCGCGAAATCCGGCTGTCCCGTGAGCGGGCACAGGCAGGTGAACTCCGGCAGCCGCATGCGGATCGTGTAGTCGCGTTCCGTCTGCGGATTCGGAAAGGTTTCGATGTCGCCGGATGGCGTCAGTGGACACATGCGGGGTATTCCCGGTCGTACTCAATCGCGGGCGGTTAATTTACACTAGCGGGAATGCGCCTAGCCAGGATCAAACTCGCCGGTTTCAAGTCTTTCGTCGATCCGACTACGGTTTCATTTCCAGCGAATCTGACGGGTGTCGTCGGTCCAAACGGCTGCGGCAAGTCGAACATCATCGACGCCGTGCGCTGGGTCATGGGCGAGATTTCCGCGAAGCACCTGCGCGGCGACTCGATGACCGACGTGATCTTCAATGGCTCGCGCGGACGCAAGCCGATCGGCAGCGGCTCGGTCGAACTCGTGTTCGACAACAGCGACGGCAAGATTGCGGGCCCGTACGCCGGGTACGCCGAAATCGCGCTGAAGCGCGTCGTGTCGCGCGACAGCATCTCGACGTACTACATCAACGGGTCGAAATGCCGGCGCAAGGACATTACGCACTTGTTCCTCGGCACGGGGCTCGGTTCGCGCAGCTACGCGATCATCGAGCAGGGCATGATCTCGCGCCTGATCGAGGCGCGCCCGGATGACATGCGCGCCTTCGTCGAGGAAGCCGCGGGCATCTCGCGCTACAAGGACCGGCGCCGCGAGACCGAGAACCGGATGGCGCACACGCGCGAGAACCTGGATCGCCTGAATGACCTGCGCGAGGAAGTGGACAAGCAGATCCGTCACCTGCAGCGGCAGGCAGGCGTCGCGCGGCGCTACCAGGAGCACCGCAACCGCCAGCGCCAGCTACAGGCAGAGCTGTTTGCGCTGCGCATTCGCGACCTCGATGGCGATATTTCATCGCGCCACGCATTTGCGACGCAGCGCGAAACCGAGACGCAGGCCGCGATCGCCCAATTGCGCGCGGCCGAGGCTGCGGTCGAGCGTGCGCGCTCCAGGCACGCGGAGGATTCCGATGCCCTGGCCGCCGTGCAGGGGCGGTACTACCAGGTGGGCGCCGATGCGACTCGCACCGAACAGGCCCTGCAACACGCGCGCGAACTGCGCCAGCGCCAGCGCACCGATCTCGAGCGCGTCACCCGGGAGCACGGCGAGTCGCGCGTTCTGGTCGGCCGCGATCAGCAGCAGCTGCACGAACTGTCGGAGTTCCTCGCGCGCGCCGAGCCGGAATTGACTAACGCCCGGGAGACTGAGAGCCGTTCGCAGGCCGCCCTCGGCGCCGCCGAAGCGGCGATGACGGATTGGCAGCAGCGTTGGGAGACTTTCAGCCGCGACGCCGCGACGGCAAAGCACCAGGCCGAGGTGGAGCGGGCGCGCATTGGGCAGATCGAAGCCGGATTAGCGCGGCTTGTCGCTCAACGTTCGCGACTGCGGGAGGAGCAGGCGCAGATCCAGCAGAGCGTGTCGGGCGCACGACCGGACGAATTCGCAAGTGCCGAGTCGCAGGCGCGCGAACGTGGCGCCGCCGCGCAGCAGGAACTTGAACGGACGCTCGAAGCATTGCAGTCGGTACGGGACGACGAGCGCCAGGCATCGATTGCGCTCGACACTGCGAAGGCGACGCTTCAGGCGGCGCAGGGCGAGTTGATGACCATTGAAGCGGTGCAGAAGGCAGCGCTCGGTCACGCGCAGGCGGGCGCCGACGGATGGCTCCAGCGGCAGAAACTCGACCGGCGCCCGCGGCTCGCGCAGCGCCTGGAGGTCGCCAAGGGATGGGATCGGGCGGTTGAAACGGCGCTCGGCGGCTATCTCGAAGCGGTCTGCGTGGACGGACTGGATGCGCTCGCGCGTGCCGCGGACGATCTCGACGGCGGCCAGGTGACCATAGCCGAGACCGTGGATTCCGGAGCGCATCGGGCGCCGGCCG
>JANNKZ010000170.1:0-19455 GCA_031396515.1 Gammaproteobacteria bacterium | reverse complement strand
CCGAGCTGCACGAGGGCCGCCTGCCAGCGGAGGTCGAGAAGCGGCACAAGAAGCTCGCGGTCGAGCTCGGCTTCAGCGCGATGGACGTGCCGAAGGCGCATGGCGGGCTCGGGCTTCGCTTCGTCGACCAGGTCGCGGTCTGGGAACAGCTCGGCCGCGTGACGAACGCGCTTTGTTGGTGCTTCTCCGAGGCCCAGGGCTGGATGTTCGAGGCCTGCTCCGCGGAGCAGATCCAGCGCTTCATCCTGCCGCTCATGAGCGGCGCGCGGAAGGAGTGCTACGCGATCACCGAGAGCGGTTCGGGCTCGGACGTGGCGGTCGAGACGATCGCGCGGCGCGCGCCGGGCGGCTACGCGATCTCCGGCGAGAAGTGGTACGTGACGAGCGCGAACCACGCCGACTACTTCATCCTGCAGGCCCGGCTCGCGGACGGCACGCACGCCGGTTCCGATTCGCTGTTTTTCATCGACCAGGACACCGCGGGCATCGAGGTGCTGCGCTCGCCGCTCTTCAGCCATACGTTCAGCGCACACCACCCGACCTACCGTTTCAGCGATGTCTTCGTGCCGGAGGCCAACCGCCTCGGGCCCGAGGGCGACGGCATGCGCTTCTCCCACGCCTGGTTCCGCCGCGAGCGATTGATGATCGCCGCGCGCTGCTGCGGCGCGGCGGCGCGCCTGATCGAGGAGGCGACCGCATTCGCGTCCACCCGCGTCATCGGCGGGGAGCCGCTTGCCGAGAAGCAGATGGTGCAGGCGATGCTCGCAGATTGCGTCACCGAACTCTGGGCCGCGCGGCTCGTGACCTTCGAAGCCGCCGAGGCCCACGATCGTGGCGACGACCTGAAATCGCTGCACGCGCGCTGCTCGGTTGCGAAGCTCTACGCCTCGGAAATGGCCAACCGCGTCGCCGACCGGGCGCTGCAGATCTTCGGCGGACGCGGCTACATGCGCGAGAACTGCGCGGAGCGCTTCTTCCGCGAACTGCGCGTGGATCGGATCTGGGAGGGCGCGAGCGAAGTCCAGCGCCTGATCATTGCGCGCGCGCTCCTGAAGCGCGGCCTCGAGGCGATGTAGGCCGTGAAGCCTCCGCCATTCCTGCTCGCCGGCATCGCGCTGCTTGCGTCGATGGCGGCGGGCGCCGCGGAGGAAAAAGTCCTCAACGTCTTCGCGTGGCCGGACTACATGGCCCCGGACACGCTCGCCAGGTTCGAGGCCGAGACCGGCATCAAGGTCAATTTCGACACCTACGACCAGACCGAGATGGCCGAGGCGCGCCTGCTCGCGGGACGCACCGGCTACGACGTCGTGGTGCACGCCGAGCGCTATTCGGCGCGGCTGATCCCGATCGGCGTCTACCGGCCGCTCGACAAGTCGAAGCTGCCGAACTGGAAGAATCTCGATCCCTGGGTGCTGGAGACGCTCGATTCGGCCGATCCCGGCAACCGCTACGGCGTGCCCTACCTCTGGGGCACGACCGGCTTCACCTACAACGTGAAGATGATCCGCGAGCGCATGCCCGATGCGCCGGTGGGAAGCGGCGACATGATCTTCAAGCCGGAAGTCGCCCGGCGCTTTGCCGATTGCGGCATCACGTTCATCGACGAGCCGACCGACGTGATCCCGCTCGCGATGCTCTATCTCGGCCACGACGCCAACAGCCTCGATCCCGTCCACCTGGCCGAGGTCGAGAAGCTGCTGAAGGGCGTGCGGCCGTACATCCGTTATTTCAGCTCGGCCAAGATGCTGATCGACCTGCCGAACGAGGAGGTCTGCATCGCGATGAGCTGGTCGGGCGATTACGCCCAGGCCATGCATCGGGCGAAGCAGGCCGGCCGGCCGGTCAATCTCGCCTACACGGTCCAGAAAGAGGGCGCACTCGCCTGGTTCGACCTCTGGTTCATCCCGTCCGACGCGCCGCATCCGGATAATGCGCATAAATTCCTGAACTACCTGATGCGCCCCGACGTCATCGGCGCGATCAGCAACGAGACGCGTTACGCATCGGCGAACACCCGGGCGCCGCCTTACCTGCTGCCGGAAGTCCGCAACGACCCGGCGGTGTATCCGCCGGACGAGATCCGGCTCAAGCTCCACAAAGGCGTGCTGCACGATCCGAAGACGGAGCGCCTGCGCTCCCGCCTCTGGTCGCGCGTGAAGACGGGACTATGAACGCAAAGCCGGTGATGGTGCAGATCCGGGACATCTCGAAGCACTTCGGCGACGTCGCCGCGGTCGATCGCGTGTCGCTCGACATCCTGAAGGGCGAGCTGTTCGCGATCCTCGGGAGTTCCGGCTGCGGCAAGACGACACTCCTGCGCATGCTCGCGGGGTTCGAGCAGCCGACCTCCGGGCAGATCCTGATCGACGGCGTGGACATGACCCAGGTGCCACCCTATGAGCGGCCCGTGAACCTGATGTTCCAGTCGTACGCGCTCTTTCCGCACATGACGGTCGAGCAGAACATCGCCTACGGTCTCAAGAAGGAGCGCACGCCGGCGCCGGAGATCGCGAAACGCGTCGCGGAAATGCTGGCCCTCGTCAAGCTCGAGGCGCTCAGGGGCCGCAAGCCCGACAAGCTCTCGGGCGGCGAGAGGCAGCGGGTGGCGCTTGCGCGCGCGCTGGTGAAGCGGCCGAAGCTGCTGCTGCTCGACGAGCCGCTGGCCGCGCTCGACCGCAAGCTGCGCGAGCACACGCAGTTCGAGCTCGCGAACCTCCAGTACCAGCTCGGCACGACGTTCGTCGTGGTCACGCACGACCAGGACGAGGCGATGACGCTCGCTTCGCGCATCGCCGTCATGGCGGAGGGGCGCATCGCCCAGGTCGGCACGCCGGGCGAGGTCTACGAATACCCGGCGAACCGCTACGTCGCGAGTTTCGTCGGCAACATCAACCTGATCGAGGGCCGTGCGACCGGCGGCGGCAACGGGCGGCTCACGCTCCAGTCCGATGCGCTCGGCGCCGAACTCGCGGTCGCGACCGACGAGCCGCTCGATGCCGGCAGTGCGGTTTGCGTCGCCGTTCGGCCCGAGAAGATCACCATCAGCCGCCAGGCGCCGGAAGGCAATGATCGCAACGTCCTGAAGGGCACGGTCTGGGACCTGGCCTATTTCGGCGACCAGTCGCTCTACCGCGTGCGACTGCAGAGCGGCGCCGTGATGCAGGTCAGCGCGCAGAACCTGAAGCGCTCGGCCAAGCTGACGGTCGAGTGGGACGATGAAGTGTTTCTGTCCTGGGACGTCGCGAGTACGGTGTTGCTGAAGTCATGAGCCAGGCACGCAGGGAGATCCGGCAGGCCGAGCGCTGGTTGCGCCGCGCGACGGTGGTGCCCTACCTGTGGCTGCTGCTGTTCTTCTTGGCGCCGTTCCTGATCATCCTCAAGATCAGCGTCGCCGAACCCGTGATCGCGCAGCCGCCGTTCACGGCGCTGCTCGAATGGGGCGCGAACGGCCTCACCGGGATCCGCGCGACTTTCGAGAACTACGCCTTCCTGTTCGAGGACGGCTATTACGGGATCATCTACCTGTCGTCGCTGAAGATGGCCGCGATCGGCACGATCCTGTGCCTGCTGCTCGGCTACCCGATGGCCTACTACATCGCGCGCCAGCCGCCGGCGCGCCGGAACGTCCTGCTGCTCGCGGTAATCCTGCCGTTCTGGATCTCCTTCCTGCTGCGCGTCTATGCGTGGATCGGGCTCCTGAACAACCGCGGCGTGATCAACGAGGCGCTGCTCTGGCTCGGCGTGATCGACCAGCCGATCCAGATGCTTTACAACGATTTCGCCGTGTACCTCGGCATCGTGTATTCGTACCTGCCGTTCATGATCCTGCCGCTGTACTCGAACCTCGAGCGGCACGACCACAACCTGCTGGATGCCGCGGCCGACCTCGGCGCCCGGCGCGGGCGCGCCTTCATCGACGTGACGCTGCCGCTGTCGATGCCCGGCATCATCGGCGGCTGCCTGCTGGTGTTCATCCCCGCGGTCGGCGAGTTCACCATTCCGGCGCTGCTCGGCGGTGCCGACACGCTGATGATCGGCCGCGTGCTGTGGGACGAGTTCTTCGTCAGCCGCGACTGGCCGGTGGCGTCCGCGGTCTCGGTCGTGCTGCTCCTGCTGTTGATCGCGCCGATGCTCTGGTTCCAGCGCATCCAGTCGCGCGAGCAAGAGGCGACCCGATGAACCGCCGCTCGATCGCGCTCACCACCGTGGTCGCCTTCGGCTACGCACTCTTGTACGTGCCGATCGTCTCGGTCGTGATCTATTCGTTCAACGATTCGCGGCTGGTGACGTTGTGGGGCGGCTTCTCGCTGCGCTGGTACGCGAGCCTGCTGCAGGACCAGCAATTGCTGGAGGCGGCGCTCCTTTCCCTGCGCATCGCGGTCGTCAGCGCGACCTTCGCGACCGCGCTCGGCGCGATCGTCGCGCTTGCGCTGCAGCGGCTCACCCGACTGCGCGGGCGCCTGCTGCTCTCCGGCATGGTCACGGCGCCGCTCGTGATGCCCGAGATCATCACTGGCCTGTCGCTGCTGTTCCTGTTCATCTCGATGGCTGATCTGATCGGCTGGCCACTGAGCCGCGGGGCGAGCACGATCACGATCGCGCACATCACCTTCTCGATGGCCTATGTCGTGGTCGTTCTGCGCTCCCGGCTGGCCGCGATGGACGAGACCCTGGAGGAGGCGGCGATGGACCTGGGGGGGCGGCCGGTGGCGGTGTTCTTCGACATCACCGTGCCGATGCTGATGCCGGCCCTGATTTCGGGCTGGCTGCTGGCCTTTACCCTGTCGCTCGACGACCTGGTCATTTCCAGCTTCGTTTCCGGGCCCGGGGCCACGACCCTGCCGATGTTCATCTTCGCCAAGGTGCGGCTTGGCGTGACACCTGACATCAATGCCATCACCACGATTATCATTGTGCTGGTGGCGGTCGCGGTGGCGACCGCGGCGATCGTATCGAACCGGCGGGCCACGACCAGGTGACGACCATGGAAATGAAGAAAATTTTCGACAGCTGGCAGCCCGGGCACGCCTTGCCGCGCGCCGTCTATCACGACCCCGAGATCTACGAGGCCGAGCTCCGGCGCATCTTCCTGAAGTCCTGGCATTACGTCGGCCACGTGAGCCAGGTGCGGGAGAAGGGCGACTATTTCCTGTTCGAGTTGGCCGATGAATCCGTGATCATCGTGCGCGACGGCGAGGGGCGGGTGAACGCGCTCCTGAACGTCTGCCGGCACCGCGGCTCCCGCATCTGCGACGCCCGCGAGGGCCGCGAGCCGCGCTTCACCTGCAAGTACCACGGCTGGACTTATGCGCTCGACGGCTCGCTGCGCGCGCTCGGCTTCGCGCCGGAGGGCATCGACAAGTCGCGCCTCGGCCTCAAGCGCCTGCAGGTGCGCGTGCTGCAGGGCCTGATCTTCGTCAATTTCGATCCCGACGCCGTGTCGTTCGACCCGGTCGAGCAGGACCTCGGCCCGCTGCTCGCGCCCTGGGACCTCGAGAACGCGAAGATTGCGCACCGGCAGAACTACCCGATCGCGGCCAACTGGAAGCTCACGGTCGAGAACTACTGCGAGTGCTACCACTGCCTGCCGGCGCACCCCGAATACTCGGTCGGCCACGGCCGCGCCGTCCCGCGCAAGGATTGCGAAGTGAAGCTCGAGGAAGTGCTGCAGCGCTCGGAGCAGGTCGGGCTCTCGCGCGGCGAGACGCGCCACTCGTGGCTCGACGCCGGCCCGGTCGGCACCGACCGCGACTTCGAGCGCTATCCACTGCTGCGCGGCCACCTGACCGGCAGCCGCGACGGCAAGCCGGTCGCCCCGTTGATGGGCCGCATCACCGGTTACGACGGCGGCACCACCGACCTGCACATCGGCCCGATGACCTTCGGGCTCATGTACTGCGATCACGTCGTGCTCTATCGCTTCACGCCGCGCGGCCAGTTCAATACGGACTGCGAGATCACCTGGCTGGTCAATGGCTCGGCGGTCGAGGGGAAGGATTACGACCGTGCGGCGCTGACGTGGTTGTGGGACGTCACGACCTTCGCGGACAAGACCATCATCGAGCGCAACCAGGCGGGCGTGAACTCGCGCTTCTACGAGCCTGGCCCGATGTCGCCGATGGAGGACTTCACGCAGCGGTTCCTGGAATGGTATGTGGCGACGATGCGCGGACCCGGTGCTACTATCGAACGGCTGGCGAGGAGAGGCTGAGATGACGCAAGACACTTCGCGTATGGGTCGCTCTGGATCACGGGCGCTGTCCGCTGCGGTTTCCGCGGTGCTCGCGACCGCAAGCGGCGCCGCCGCGGCGCAGGACACGCCTCCGGCGCAAACCGCGCTCGGCGAAGTCATCGTCACCGCCACGCGGCGGGCTGAACGCCTGCAGGACGTCTCCGAATCCATCAGCGCGTTCGACTCGGATGCAATCGCGATGCGCGGCATCCAGCAGCTGAGCGACATCGTCAAGTTCATTCCCGGCATGTCGCTTGCGCAGCGCGAGCCCGGTGGGACGACGCTCGTCTTCCGCGGCGTGGCGAGCTCGGGCACGGAGTTCGGCGGGGTCTCGTCCTCGGCGTTGTATCTCGACGAGCAGCCGATTACACAGGGCGGCCGCAATCCGACCCCGCGCTTCATCGATATCGAACGGGTCGAGGCGCTGCGCGGTCCGCAGGGCACGCTTTACGGCGCCAGTTCGCAGTCGGGCACGCTCAGGGTCATTACCAACAAGCCGCAGGCCGAGGCATTCGATTCCTGGGCCGAGGCGCAGATCTCGGACACGAGCAACGGCAGCACCGGCTACGACCTCAGCGCGATGGTGAACATCCCGCTCGGTTCCGATCGGGTCGCACTGCGCCTGGTCGGGTTCGCCGCCGAGGACGCCGGATTCATCGACAACGTGCTCCGCGACAGCCAGGGCGGCGGTTTCGACAATGCCGACCGGGTCGACGAAGACGTCAACACGGTGACGACGGTCGGCGGCCGCGCGGCGCTCAGTTTCGACGTCACCGAGAATGTGAATCTGACCTTCGGCGCGATTTACCAGGACCTCAGCGCGGATGGCCACGGCGACGTTACGGTCGACGATCCCGATGGTCTCGACCGGGACCTCGGCGACCTGCAGCAGGTGCGGTTCGAAAACGAGAGCCTGGATGATGAGTGGTACCAGATTGCACTGACTGCCAACGCCACCCTGCCGTTCGGTGACCTGATCGTCTCGGGCTCGTACTTCGACCGCGACTTTGCCTACGAGGCGGATGCGAGCGACTATGAGTTTTCGCTCAACGCAAGCGGCTACGTCAGTTACGACTTCGGCGGCGACCCACGCGGCTTCGCGACCAACAACGAATCGACCGAGATCACGACCTTCGAGGCGCGGCTGCAATCGAACAACGACGCCGAAAGCCGCTGGTCCTGGCTCGCCGGCGTGTTCTACAGCAAGGAAGAAGGCCACACCGAGTTCAACAGCTACGTGCGTGGCTATGAGGATACGCAGTCGTTCTATTACTTCAATGAATACGAGCAGAGGCTGACCGGTAATACGCTGGTCCCGAGCGACCAGTGGTGGCTCGGGGTCTACGATTCGGAGCTCGAGCAGAAAGCCGTGTTCGGCGAGATCGGCTTCGACGTGACCGAAAACTTCACGATTACGGCGGGGGGCCGCTGGTTCGATTATGACCGCTTCTTCGCGCTGCTCCAGGAGAAGCCACCGGGCTTTACCGGGGGGTCGCGGACTGACGATGCGGTGGACACGAGCGAGAGCGACTCGGTCTACAAGCTCAACCTGACCTACCGGATGAACGACGACCGCATGATCTATGCGACCTGGTCCGAGGGATTCCGTGTCGGTGGAAATAACCCGGTGAAGCCGTCGTCGATCCTGCCGCGCGAGTTCAGTTCCGACACGCTGACCAACATGGAGGTCGGCGCCAAGACGGAGTGGCTGGACAATCGCCTTCGCTTCAATATCGCGGCCTACGTGATGGACTGGGAAAACTTTGCTGTGCAAGTCGAGGACCCCCAGACGGACAGCTTCCAGCTCGGCTATGTGAATCTGCCAAGCGCGGACATCACGGGCATCGAGGCCGAGTTCCAGTTCGTGGTCAACGACGCCTGGCAGCTCGACGGCACGGTCGGCTGGGTCGAAGCGGAGATTGCCGAAGACACAACGATAGTGCTCGACCCCGCCTTTGATCCGCTCTTTGCCTCCAAGGGGGCGCGACTGCCGCTCACGCCGGACTGGACGGCGAGCCTCGGCATCGAATTCCGGCCACGCGGCCAGTTGCTGAACGCGCAGCCCTTCGCGCGATTCGATGTTGCCTATGTCGGCGAGTCGGTCACGAGCCTCGACGGCATCCAGTCGGTCATCAACGCGGCTGAGGTCGGGACACAGGACTCTTACAGCACGGGCGACCTGCGCTTCGGCCTCGAAGGCGAGCAATGGAGTGCGTCGCTGTTCGTGGATAACGTCTGGGACGAGCGGGCAGAGCTCTTCCTGAGCCCGCGCTGGGCCGTGCAGCGACAGACCGTCAACCGGCCGCGGACCATCGGCCTGCAGTTCCGTTACAACTACTGAACGGACGCCTGCCGGCGTGGACATCGGCATTCCGGTCCGCAACTTCGGCAAGGTCGGGATGGAAGCGCTCGGCGCCGCCATCCTGGCCCAGGACGAGGCGGCCTGGAACGAGAACGTCCAGCGCCAGAAGGACTACGAGGTTCACGAGCAGACGCGCTCGATTGTGCTGCTGTTCGCGAACGTCGAGGCCTGGCCGGCGGTCGAGGTGAGCAAGCAGCCGGGCTGGGACCGGCTCGCCGAGGTCGCAGTGCCGTTGATGCACGAGATCATCGGCAAGTGGTATCCGCCGGGCGGCACGATCATCCGCGCCATGGCGGCGAAGCTGCTCGCCGGCGGGCGCATCGTCCCGCATCGCGACTCGCACCCGTCCTTCGGCGCCGGCCACCGCATCCACGTGCCAATCATCACGAACCCCCGTGTGCGCTTCATGATCGACGGCCGGCCTTACCAGCTCGAAGTGGGACAGGCCTACGAGATCAACAACCAGAAGGTCCACAGCGTCATGAACAAGGGCGCCGCGGACCGCATCAACTTCATCTTCGATTACTTGCCGCCGGCCGCCATTCCGGGTCGCGCAGCGGCCTCGTAGCGCCGGTAGCGATCGCGGATTGGCGCGATCACCTCGATCAGCTCGCCGAGATGGCGTTCGTAGTGCTGCCAGTGGCCGACTGAGCGATCGTAGATCGGCTGGCGCACCTGTTCCGAGCTCGGCGTTCGCACCGGCCGTTCGCTCTCGTAGAAACGCAGGCAGGCTTCCTGGAACGGCAGCTCGCAGAATTCAAGCAGGCGCCGCACCTGCGGCTCAAAGTCGGAGACAACCGCCTCGTACTGCACCGTCAGTACGCGCCCGGGCAGCACCTCGGCCCAGTGATCCATCATCCGCTGGTACTGCAGGTAGTACTCGCCGATCTCGGTCAGGTCGTAGGTGAAGTTCTGGCCCTTGGCGAAGAGCTGCCGGTAGCAGGACAGGCAGGCGTCGAGCGGATGCCGGCGCGCATCGATGATCTTTGCGTTCGGCAGGATCGCCGCGATCAGGCCGATGTTCGGGAAGTTGTTCGGCATCTTGTCGATGAAGTGCGGCGCGCCCGTGCGCCGGTGCATCTGCGCCTGCGCCAGGTATTCCGCGCCCAGCGAGCGCAGGTGGGCCGGTGCGAGTTCGCGCATCGCCTCCGGATAATTGATGCCGCTCGCGCGGTTGCGATTGAGCCCGGTCGCGAGCCGGCCGATGTAGGGCAATTCGCTCGTGCCCTCGACCTGACGGTGGCTGGCGAGGATCTGTTCCAGCAGTGTGGAGCCGGACCGCGGCAGGCCGAGGATGAAGATCGGCGCCGGGTCGGCGTGGCCTGAACCAGCGAGGGCCGACAGGAACGGAGCGGTGTATACGCTGGCGATGCGATCATTCATGACTTCGGTCTGCACCGGGTCGTAGTGCACCGTCGCGCGCTGTTTCGCGTTTCCCCGCCGGTAGAAATCCCAGGCCCGCGCGAAATCGCCGCGGTCCTCCCAGGCCTTGCCGAGCGCGAACAGGAAATTCACTTCGGATTGCGCATTCTCGCCCTGGGCAACGGCGCGCTTCTCCATCTCGGCAACCGTCGCGTCGTCGAAGCGATAGGTCTTGAGGTTCGCAAGGCTCCAGTAGGTCTCGCCGAAATCAGGCGCCTGGCGGATGCATTCGTCATACGCGGCGACGGCGTCATCGTAGTCGCCGACCGCCTTCAGCACGTGGCCGAGCCCGAGCAGAGCGCCGATATGGCCGGGCCGCAGCCGCAGGCATTCGCGGTAGCTGGTAATGGCTTCCGGCGTGAACGACGCACGCGCGAGCGTCGAGCCGCGCAGGTAGTGCGCCTGCGGCAACGACGGATCGAGCGCGATCGCTCGGTCGAAGGACTCGAGTGCCTCGCCGTAGCGGTCCTGTTCCTTGCGCAGCCGGCCGAGGTCGAGAATGGCCAGCAGGAAGTCGGGCGCGATGCCGATCGCGCGCTCCAGCATCGTCTCCGCGTCGTCAGCGTGATCTGATTTCAGCGCAATCAGTGCGAGTAGCCGCAGCGCATCCACGTTGTCCGGGTTTCGCTGCAGCACGCGCCGGTACAGGCGCTCCGCCTCTTCAAGGCGGCCTTCCTTCTGGTGCTCGGCCGCGAGCGCCATCTGCCGGCGTTCCGGCGACAGCGCGAAGGATTTCTCGAAGGCCGCGTCCGCTTCCTTGCTGCGTCCGGTGAGTGCGAGTGCCTTGCCGAGGTCGAACCACGCGCGCTCGAGGCCGGGGTCGAGACGCGTCGCGCGTTCCAGGAGGGACAGGGATTCGGCCGGCCGCTGCAATTGCAGCAACAGGTGCCCGAGGTCCTCGTGCGGCTTCGCGAAGGTCGGTGCGAGCGCGATGACCGCGCGCAGGACCGTCTCCGCTTCGTCCGGGCGGTCCATCTTGACGAGCAGCGCGCCGATCAGCGCCTGCATGTTGACGTCCTGCGGATATTTCTCGAGCGCTGCGCGGCAGCGGGTTTCGGCGACGACGAGCTCGCCGGCGCCGATCAGGGCGATGACCTGGTCGAAGACCGCTTTGGGAGCGTGGAGCGGCTGCATGCGCTAGGGGGCGGAGGGCGGCGTCAGCAATTCGGCAAGCCGACGGATCAGCGCGGCATGGGCGGCGACACGCGCCGCGATCGGCAGCGCCGCGGCGGGCGTCTCGAACACGAGGACTGTTTGCGCGCCGACTCTTGGACTGCTCATCAGTTCGTCGATCGAACTGTCGACGACCGGTCCGATGATGCCGCCTGCGATCGGCTCGTCGAAGCGCGTCGCGCCGCCCTGCTGGACCGGCACGCCGGCCGATTTCAGCACCGCGACCGCTTCGATCGCGAGCGGATCGGCCGCACCAGCCGTTCCTTGCGAATAGACGTAGCCCGCATGGATCAGGTTGTCCTCGTGCAGGTCGATGCTGACCGCGGGCGGGTAGTCGGCGAGCTGGCGCAGGATGAAAGCGGTGATCGCATCCGCTTCCGCGCTCGATGCCGCAGCCGCGCGTGCGAATGCGGGATCGGCGGCCGATGGCAGCAGGTGCGAGGAATCGCCGACGCTCTGGCCGTCCACCGACTCCGAGTACACGGGAACATTGAGGTAACGCCAGTTGCGCGCGTAGCCGTGCGGATTGAGCAGCGGCAGCAGCACGACCGGGCGTCGACGCCCGAGCGCCGCAATGTCGTCGATCGCCTCCGCGATCGCATTCGGTCCCGCGGGTTCCTCGCCGTGGATGCCCGCGAGAATCCAGACCGCGCGCCCGCGCAGCGGCGAGCGCAGCGCGATGATCGGCAGTGGCGCGGCCGTGCCTGCCGGCTGCGAGCCGATGAGGGTCTCGAGCGACCAGCCCTCGTCCACGAGCGACAGGAAGGTCGAGTAAAGCGCCTCGACGGGACGGCGGCCGTCGGCGTGTGTGGCAATGCCGGGCGGCAGCGACAGCGGCGTGGCCGCGAGGACGAGGGCAGCGAACATGAATGCATGGTCGCACCGATAGCCACGGACTGTCATCCCGGTCGTCCTGCCGACGCGTTCGCACGTCCCGGCGCATCCGCGTTGAGGCGCGGCACTTCCGGTCCTAGCATCGGGCCGGTCCCCACCGGAGCAACTGCCATGCTGCGACACGCCATTCTCTCCATCCTTGCGATCTTGGCCGCCGGACTCGCCGCCGCCGACAATCCGGAAACAATGGCCGAACGGTCGCAGGAACGGGGCGCGAGCGGTGCTCGACCGCGCGGTCGAGGCCAACGGCGGCGCCGAGACGCTGCGCGCGGTCAAGGTCGTGCGGCTGCACCTCGAAGGCGAGACGTTTCCGCGTCTGCAGATGACGACGCCCACGGCGCCGTTCGAAGGCGGCACGTTCGACGAGACGCTGCTCGTGGACCTGGAGAAGAATCGCCTGCGCCTCGAGCAGAAGGCGAGCGGCTTCGGCTTCGACGCCGACAATACGGTCGCCATCGTGGACGGACAGGGCAACAACTACGACAACCGCTCGAAGACGATCACGCCGATCCCGGCGGAGCAGGCGACCCAGCAGCAGTTCATCCAGTATCACCGGCGCCTGCCCAACCTGATTCTGCGCCAGGCGCTCGACCGCACCAACTCGCTGCGCTACCTCGGCGAAGACCAGTTCGAGGGCCGCAAGCACGAGGTCGTGACGTTCGTGATGCCGGACACCCAGCAGGTCGCGCTCTACGTTGATGCCGCGACCGGGCTCGTGTCGAAGTACGAACTGATCTTCGTGGACTCGTTGACGGGCGTTGAAGCGTCCGAGATCGTCTTCGGCGACTACCAGAAAGTCGGCGCCTACCAGGTGCCGCGCCGCTGGACCAACCGGCAGGCCGGCGAGGACCAGACGCGCTATACGGTGCGGGTGGAATTCAATCCTGCGATCGGCGACGATTCCTTCAAGGTCAGCGCCACCGGCTACACCACCGTGAAGCCGGTGCCGGACAATCTCGACGAGAACGTCGAGAAGCTGGCCGACGGCGTCTACGTGATCCAGAACGTCGCCGGCCAGAACCAGAACTCGCTTGCAGTCGGTTTCTCCGACCACGTCGCGGTGGTCGAGGCGCCGGGCTCGAGCGACGGCGCCGATGCCGTGATCAAGCGCATCAAGGAATTGTTCCCTGGCAAGCCGATCCGCTACGTCGCGATGACACATCACCATGGCGACCACATCGGCGGCATGCGCAGTTTCATCGCCGAAGGCGCGACGGTGATCACGACGGCGGCCAACCGGCCGGTCGTCGAAACCATGGCCGCGGCGCAGCAGAGCGACCGGCTCGCGCGCAACCCGCGCAAGCCCGAGTTCCTGCTGATCCAGAACGGCAAGCGCGTGCTCGAGGACCAGACGCGGCGGCTCGAGCTGATCGACATCGGCCCCAATCCGCATGCGCGCGAGATGGTCGTCGCCTGGCTGCCGGCCGAGAAAGTCGTGTTCCAGGGCGACCTGTTCTTCGTTCCCAACAATGACGCGCCGTTCGGGCCGCCGCAGCCCTCGACCGTGTCGTTCGCGAAGAAGCTCAAGGAACTGGGGCTGCCGGTCCGGCGCATCGCGTCGGTGCACGGAGCGACCGCGACGATCGAGCAATTCGAGGGCGCTACCTCGCCATAAGACTCCGCGCCTTGTCGGTCGCGGGCCGCGGACAGTATGCTGCCGCGGTGAACGCCCGACGCCGCACTTGAACGCGCTCCTGATCGTCAATCCGCTCAGTTACTCGCTCGCGAACGGCCGGCTGGCCGCGCAGGCGATCGCGGTCGCGAAGCGGCACGGCGCCGGTGTCCTCGAGGCGCGCGGGCCTGAGGCGATCGCCGCGGGCCTGGATGGCGCGCTCGCACGCGGCACGCGGCGGGTCGTCGTGCTGTCGGGCGACGGAACCGTGCAGGCGGTCGCCGACTACCTGGCGGCACTGCCCGCCGGAATCCCGCAGCCTCAATTGCTGCTGCTCGCGGGCGGGCGCACCAATCACACCGCCGCCGACCTCGACGGCCGCGGCGCGGTGCTCGCGAAACTCGACTCGGCCCTGGCCCGCTCGGCAGGCGATCCGGTGGGCGGTTTCCGGGTGCAGCATCGCCACACGCTGATGGTCGAACAGGCGCCTGCGCCGCCACGTCACGGGTTTTTCGTGGCCGCAGCGCTCGTGGACGCGGCGATCCGTCGATGTCACCACTACCGGCAGGGCGGCGGCTGGTTTCGCTCGAGCCGGTTCGGCACGACCTGGTGCCTGCTGAAAGCGGCGATTCCCGCGCTGCGCGGCCGCGCCCCGTTTGCGAGCCCGGAACTCGATGTGGATGTCCCGGGCCGCGGCCGGCTGCGCGGGTCCGTGCGGCTGCTGGTCGCGACGACGCTCGCCCACGAGCGGCAGTGGTTCAATCCTTACGCGGAGCGCGGCAAGGGCATCGTGCGTCTGACCGCGGTGGCCGCCGGCGCGCGCCGTTTCTGGCGTTCGCTGCCGCGGCTGCTCAGCGGCCGGCTGACGCCGGCCATGGACCTGGACGGCGGCTACCTGAGCGGACGCTGTGACGGGTTCACGGTGCACGGCCTGGACGGATACACGATCGACGGGCAGAGCTTTCGCACCGATCCCGCGCGCGAGGTGACGGTCAGAAGCGGCGTTCGCCTCGAGTTCCTGCTGCCATGAGCAAGTCCCCGGCCAGCGCACTGGACCTCGCGAGTCGCCGCGGCTCGCTGCCGATACTGCGCGCCTTCGTGCGTGCCTACCCGGCGCGCAGCGCGACCGCCCTGGTGGCGGTGTTCGTGGCGGGCCTGCTGGACGGCCTGGGCCTGTCCATGCTGCTGTCGATGCTGACACTCGCGGCCGGGCAGGCGCAGGGCGATCCCTCGTTGCCGGAACGGATAGCGCTCGGGATCGCGAATGCGCTCGGCGTGCCGGCGACCGCGCCGAATCTCCTGATGCTCGCGGTCGGGCTCATCTCGACCAAGGCGGCGCTGTCGCTGTTCGCCAACCAGCAGGTGGGCTATACGGTCGCGCACATCGCCACCGACCTGCGCCTCGCATTGATCCGGACGGTCATGAGTGCGCGCTGGCCGCACTATCTCGAGCAATCCGTGGGCCGGCTGTCGAACGCGGTCGCGACCGAGGCACAGCGGGCATCGGAAATTTTCCAGTACGGTTCCGAGATGATGGTGATGATCCTGAACTCGATCATCTACATGATCATCGCGCTGGCGATCTCGCCAGAGGCCGGGCTTGCCGCGGCGATCGCCGGCGGCCTCCTGCTGGCTCTGCTGCACGTGCTGATCCGCATCTCGCGCCGCGCCGGCCTGCACCAGACGCATCTGCTCAAGTCGCTGCTGGCCGTGATGAGCGGCCAGCTGTCGGCGGCGAAGCCGCTCAAGGCGATGGCGCGCGAGGATCACGTCGATGCGCTGCTGTCGGACCAGACCCGCCAGCTGCGGCGCGCGCTGCGCCGCCAGGTCGTCAGCAAGGAAGCGCTGATGGCGCTGCAGGAACCGCTGCTCGCGATCCTGGTCGGCGTCGGCTTTTTCCTGAGCCTCGTCTACCTCCAGATGCCGATGGCGGCCGTGCTCATCATGCTGTTCCTCCAGGCGCGCGTGGTCGCTTACCTGTCGAAGTCCCAGCGCGCGTTCCAGCAGATCGCACTGCGCGAAAGCGCGTACTGGTCGATCGTCGAATCGATCGAGGCGGCGCGCGCCCAGCGCGAACCGGCCGGCGGCGACCGGACCGTAGAACTGTCGCAGGAGATCCGGTTCGAGGACGTCAGTTTCGGCCACGCCGGCGGGCGCAGGATCATTGACCGGCAGTCGTTCTCGCTGCCCGTGAACCAGGTGACGGTCATCATCGGGCCTTCGGGCACCGGCAAGACCACCGTGCTCGACCTGCTGGTCGGGCTGCTGCAACCGGATGGCGGCCGCATCCGGGTGGACGGGGTGCCGCTCGACGAGATCAACCTGCGCGCCTGGCGCCGGCAGATCGGCTACGTGCCGCAGGATTCCGTCATGGTGGACGAATCGGTCGCTTACAACCTGACGCTCGGCGATTCGATCCCGGAACAGGATATCCGCGACGCATTGAAGGCGGCCGATGCGCTCGAATTCGTCGAGGCCATGCCCGAGGGACTGCAGTCGCGCGTCGGCGAGGGCGGCTCGCGGCTGTCCGGCGGCCAGCGCCAGCGACTCGCGATCGCCCGCGCCCTGATCCATCGCCCGCGCCTGCTGATTCTCGACGAGGCCACCAGCAACCTCGATGCCGAGGGACAGGCTGCGGTCGTCGCGACGGTGAGCGGACTGCGTGGCCGGCTGACGATCGTCGCGGTCGCGCACCAGGATCCGCTGATCCAGGCGGCCGACCGTGTCTATCGCATGGCGGACGGTTGTCTGCAGCCGGTCATGAAATCGCCGGAAGGTGGTATTCCCGCGCATGCATGAGTTCCGGCGCTGGCTGCGCCGCTGGCAGCGGCGACTGACCTTCCTGGTGATGCGCCAGCTGCTGCGCGGCTTCGGATTCGCCAGCGCAAGGACGCTCGGCCGCTGGCTCGCGGCCATCCAGTTCCGGCTGTCGCTGCGCGTACGGCGCAACTGCCAGCGCGACCTGGCGAAGCTTCTCGGCTTGCCGCCCGGCGATCCGCGGGTCCGCGAACTTCTGCTCGGATCTTATCGGGCGACGCTCATCGCGGTATTGGAGGCGCTGGCCATGTTCGATCGCCGGCAGGACGACGATTTGCTGCAGGCGCGCTGCGAAGTGGCCGGCATGGAACATCTGCAGCCGGCGCTCGCCGCGGGACGCGGCGCGATTCTCCTTTCAACCCACATGGGCAACGGCGCCCTGGTCGCCTTGCGCCTGGCGCGCGATGGCTGGCCGGTGAGCGTTGTCTATCGCCAGGCGCGCATGATGTCGGAGGAATTCCTCGAGCGCGGCCTGCCGCTCTACGGCATCGAGGGGATCCGCGCCAATGCCGGCATTCACGCGTACTCGCGCATGCTCGATGCGCTGCGGCGCGGGCGCATCGTGTTCATGATGATGGACCAGGGTGCGAGAGCCGCGCGCGACGGCATCGTGCTGCGATTCCTCGGCAAGGACATGCCGGTTGCCGCCGGACCCGCGCAGCTCGCGCGCCATTCGCAGGCGCCGCTGCTGCCGCAGTTCGCGGTCGCGTCCGATCCCGCCTGGAAGTTCACGATCGGTCCGCCGGTGCAGCGTGGGCCCGGCTCCACGCTCGAGGCCGACGTCGAACAGCTGGTCCGCCTGACGGAAAGGCACATCCTGAAGTACCCGCAGCTCTGGAGCTGGCACCATCGGCGCTGGCGGAAGTTTCCGCTGGCGGAGGCTTCGCGATGACTGCGGCGCCGCTCGCCGCGATCACCGGCGCGAGCGGTTTCATCGGCCGGCAACTGGTTCCGGTCTTTGCGCAAGCGGGCTGGCGCGTGCGTTTGCTGCTGCGTCGCGACCCGGTCGTCGCGGAATGGCAGTCGCTGCGGCCGGAAATCGTCGCCGGTACGCTGGCGGACCGGCCGGCACTCGAACAACTCGTCGATGGCGCGACCGCGATCATCCACCTGGCGGGTCTCATCAAGGCGCCGACGCGCGCACGCTTCTTCGCGGTCAATCGCGACGGCGCGGCGGCGCTCGCGGCGGCTGCGCAGTCGGTCGCTCCACGCGCGCACCTGTTGATCGTATCGAGCCTGGCGGCGCGCGAACCGGAACTTTCGGACTATGCCGCGAGCAAGCGCGCGGGCGAAACCGCCGCCGCCGCCGCTTTCGCGTCGCCACTGACGATCCTGCGCCCGGCCGTGGTCTACGGTCCGGGTGACCGCGAGTCGCTGCGCTTTTTCCAGGTGGCGCGCCACCGCATCGTGCCGCTGCCGGGGCCGCCGGACGGACGTGCCTGTCTCATCCACGTGCGTGACCTGGCGCGCCTCATCGTGGCGCTCGCAGCATCGCCGCCGACTGGCACGGTGCTGGGCGCCGCGGACGGCCGCGCCGAGGGCTATCGCCTGGACGACGTGCTGGCTGCCGCCGCGCGCGCCGTGGGCAACGATGCGCCACGGCTGGTGCGCGCACCCGGCTGGCTGTTGCGGACCATTGCGCTTGCGGGCGACGTCGCGCGGCTGTGCGGATCGGCGGCCATGCTGAATTCGCAGAAACTGCGCGAGATCCGGCATCCGGACTGGTCCATCCCGCCCGCGCAACTGGCGCGGCCGGACGGCTGGACGCCCGAGTTCGGACTCGAGGCCGGATTTGCCGACGCCGTGGCCTGGTACCGCGCTGCCGGCTGGCTCGCCGCCTGAGCGGCCACGTGCTTCAGCGCAGCAATCCGAGCTTGCGTAGCCGCCAGTAGAGTCCCGGCGCGGCGAGCACCGGGTGGCGCCGTTGCCACGGACTGAGCGCGAGCCGGACACCGGAGTGGCGCTCGATTTTCCACGCGACATAGTCCATCGCGCCGTCGAATGTGAAGGCCGACTTCACCAGCCGCAGCAGGTTCAGTAGCCGGCCGAACCCGCGGCGCCGCGACCACTGGCGCGCGGCGCTGCGACGCCGTCGCGGGTCCAGTCGCGGAGCCAGCAGGCCGTCCGCCGTCGCGTCGAAGGGGATGCCCGACATTTCCCATGCCGCCGGCAGCAGGCGTGCGTAGCGCGTGGATTCGCGATCCACGAGATCGGGGCCACGCATGGCGGACTCGACCCGCAATTCGGCGTCGTAGGTGCGCGCATACAGCGCGCGCCAGAAGCCGGCAGCCGTGTCCCGCGCCGGTCCCAGCCACGCCGCCCACTGCGCCGCGGTCCGCGCCGCCTTGCAGAGGACTTCGGCGACCGCGCCGCGGTCGGCGTCGGAACGTACAAAGGCGCAGGCACAGGGCTGGGAGAATCGCGCCCACAGCGTCGTGTCCCGGGAGGTCGCAGCCATGCGACGAGAGAACTGCGGCATCGAGAGCACCGCGTACTTGGCTCGCAGGATGCAGCCCTCGACCGGGCTCTCGAGGTAAGCGACGTTCGGAGGCAATACGCGGTTTGCCAATCGCGCGAGCCACGAAGCCGGCCAGGCGCGGAGTTCGTCGAGCAGGACGTAGTAATCGAGGATGCCGTCCAGGGCGCCGGTCCGGAGCGCCGAGCCATAGAACAGTACCGCGACGACGTGACCGGGCGCGCGCCCTGCGAGCAGCGCAGCCTGATGAACTACCGCCGGCGGCAAGGTTCGCCGCAGCTCGCCATCGATCAGGTCCCGGAGCGACACGATGCGGCTCAGGACTGGAGCCAGGACTGCAGCGGCCCTCTCGTTCGCTGAAAGCCAGCCTGGATCATGCGCAGGGTGTGGACGAGCAATGACAACGCACTCCACGTGGCGACGACGAGGATGCCGAGATCCGGTCGACCGACCAGCACCGAGGCCGT
>JANNKZ010000158.1:0-4471 GCA_031396515.1 Gammaproteobacteria bacterium | reverse complement strand
GTGGAACGCTGCCAAGGCGATTTCGGAATGATGGCCGCCGATGCCACCGCCAACCCGCGCGGACGATCCGGTCGGAATCGCACAGCGGATCCAGATGCTGCGCGGACAGCGGGTGCTGTTGGACGTCGATCTTGCCGCTCTTTATGGCGTGCCAACGAAAGCCTTGAATCAGGCCGTGCGACGGAACAAGGCGCGATTCCCTGACGATTTCTGTTTCAGAATCAGCGTTGTAGAGAAAGCTGAGGTGGTCACAATCTGTGACCACCTTCCGCAACTGAAGTTTTCGAAGACGACGCCCGTGGCCTTCACTGAACACGGCGCCATCATGGCCGCGACGGTCCTGAACAGTCCGCGAGCGGTGGAGATGTCCGTCTACGTTGTCCGTGCCTTCGTAAAGCTGCGACAGGTGCTGGCGTCAAACACCGAGCTCGCCCGTAAACTCGAAACGCTGGAGAAGTCGGTCGCGACTATGGATGCCAGGACGCGCAGACAATTCGAGGAGGTCTACGCGGCTATTCGTGCGCTGATGACGCCGCCCACGCAGAAGTCGAAGCCGATCGGGTTCATGGCAGATCTTGACGAGGATTCCTGATCAACCATGCGAACGAGAGGACTCCGTGACTCCTTCCGCAGAGCCAACGACGAGTAACCGGATTACGCAAGTAGGTCGATGGAGACGTAACCTGTTGAATAGATAGACTTACAGCTCTTGAATTGTCGCCCCATGCAGCATTGATTACAATGCAATCAATGATGGATGGGTGCTGCCATGGCGAGTATGACGATCCGGGAAATCGACGCGAAACTGAAAGCCAGGCTGCGCATCCGAGCCGCTCAGCATGGCCGCTCCATGGAGGAGGAAGCGCGCGATATTCTGCGGACGGCGCTTTCACGTGAGCCGACTCGCCAGGGCGGGCTCGTCGATGCGATCCGCGCTCGCATCGAGCCCTTGGGCGGAGTGGAGCTCGAGATCGCGCCTCGCGAGGCGATGCGCGAGCCGGACGCTCTCGATCGATGATCATCCTGGACACGAACGTCCTGTCGGAGGTCTTGCGCCCGACGCCGGAGCCGCGCGTCCTCTTGTGGTTTCGCGACCAGCCGCGCGCGTCTGTCTTCACAACGAGCATCACTCGCGGAGAAGTACTCTTTGGCATTCGCGTGTTACCGGCGGGGAAACGGCGCGACGGGCTCTGGGAGGCCGCCCGGAGAATCTTCGATAGCGATCTCGAGGGCCAGGTACTGGCCTTCGACAGCGCGGCTGCCGACGAGTATGCCGAGATCAGCGCTGCAAGACGCGCAGCGGGCCGGCCCATTACGGGGTTCGATGCGCAGATTGCGGGTATCGCGAGATCGCGCGGCGCCAGGCTTGCCACGCGTAACGTCAGCGATTTCGATGCGTGCGGACTGGAAGTGATCGATCCCTGGCAAACTTCCACTTGAGGCCGGCCGGTCTCCCGGCTACCGCCGACCGCCCGTCGGCCGCAGACCGAGTTCCTGCCATATCCAGGTCACGTCATACGCCGGCTGCCCGCTCGCGGCGGCGCCATGCTGTTCGCCGTTCTCGAGCTCCTTGAGCCAGCGTACGAGCCGGGCGCGGCCTGATTTCGTGCGCGCACACTCCCGCGGCGTCCTGTCGCCGAGCATCGGCACGGGCTCATCGAGCACTCGGCGATAGTGCGCATCCTTGAACTGACGCAGCACCGCTTCAATCTCGGGTCCGGCAGGCAATGCATCCTGCGGCGCCTTGCCTGCGTCGTGTGGCGTGCCGAGGCGCAGCCGCTGGAACGGGTCTTCGTGGCTGGTGAGTCCCTTGCCGATGAGCGTCCCGAGGGCATTCCGCAGCGCCAAAAGCGCGCGCTCCGTGCGCGCGCGCGAGTTGGTTTCCAGCACGAGCGAATCATTCTGGAGCCTTGCGACCGCGTGGATCGTCGCCGCCGTGCCGGATCCCGGCTGCCAGGTCCAGCCTGGCGGCTCGTCGTCCGGCTCGCGATGCCAGTCCGCGAGTGCATCGAGGCGGCGTGCGATCTCCGCGGACGCCTGCGCCGCAAGCGGGAGGCGCGTCGTCGTGAGCAGCAGCGGCTCGCCATCCGTGTTCTGCAGCGTGGGCGGCGGACGTCGCCCGGCGTCGAGCAGCCCCTTGAGCCAGACCTGCAGGAACAGTCTGTCGGCGCTGGCGAGAATGTCCCCTTCATCCAGCGCGAGGTCGATTCCGTGCTTGCGGGCGAGAGCCCTCGCGCTGCGCTGTCCCTTGTCGCGCACGCGCCCGAGGATGCCTTCGAGCACCTCTGCCGATTCGCGGACCAGCGGCAGGACGGCGCCGCTCAGCATCTCCTCCTCGCCGGCGATGACGATGCGCGCGATGAGCCGGTCCCAGCGATGGAGATCGCGGCTGCCGGACTGCTCGGCGATGCGGCGCGGCGGGCCGCCGCGGTACAGGTCGCTGAGCTCCACCCACTCGCCCGGCGCGACGTCGTGCACCTCGTACAGCGATGCGGGCGTCGTGCGGATGCCCTTGAGATACTCGCGCGCCCGCGGGGTCTGCTGCCAGCCGCGCCGCGCGAGAAACGCGTCGATCGCGTTTGTCCTGGCCGATCCGAACTCGGCGGCGAGAAATGACTCGTGCAGGAAGGCGATCAGCGTCTGCGCGTGTCCAAGCGCGGCGACCTCGTCGAAACAGGCTTGCAGATCGAGGTCGTAATGCTCGAGCAGCGGGCCCAGCATGGTCTCGACATGCGCCTGGCGATGCTCGCGCCAGTCGTCGCTCCCGGCGAACTTGCCGAGGCGCTCGAAGGCCTGCGCGACATCCGGGCGACGGGACATGCCTCATCCTACGCCACGCGAACTTGCCCAACGATCACCCTCGGCGCCGAGGATCGAGGCCTCGGAGATCGGCGAAAATCCCGATGGTTGCGGCACTTATCGGTTCAGCGGGTCAGGCCTGCAAGCGTGATCCTTGTTCATCAGACTTTGTGCCAGCCATGAATTACCTGTACTCGCTGTATGATGCTCTCGTAAGTATTAGCGTGCCGTCCGACAAGGCGCGGGCGGTCGTCGATGCCATGGAGCGGGACATGAGTACGGCGCTGGCGACGAAGCAGGACTTGTTGCTGCTGGCAACCAGGGAAGATTTGCTGGCGACCAACAAGGACTTGCAGCTCCTCAAGCAGGAGATGGGCAGCGTTCGCACTGAGCTCAAGCAAGAGATTCAAAGCCGCTACACCCTGCTTGATCAGAAGTTCGATACGTTGGAACTGAGGATGACTGTGAAAGTCGGCTCGATGCTTCTCGTCGGCTTCGGCCTGACGATCGGTGCGATGCGACTCTGGATGTGAACGTCGATCCCGCGGACGGCGTAGATCCTTTCACCGCGCCGTCCGCACCCCCGTCACGAAGTAGCCCGTCTCGCCAAAGCACGAGAATGGAATCCACTTGTGCTCTTCGTAGTGCAGCGCCACGCGCTCGCCGACGCTGGTGTTGATCTGGTTGGCGACCGCATCATCCGGCACCGTGAAGTAGAATTTCTCGGCCACGGTGCCCGGCATCGTCACCATGGCCATCTCGCCTTCCCAGGTCTTGCAGATCCAGCCCTTCTTCGAGAGCTTCTGCACGTAGCCCGCGCGCTCGCCGTCGGCATAGGTCCAGGTCAGCGTCAGCCACGTCCACAGGACCCCGGCGACGATGATGGCCCCGACGATCGTGAGAACTGGCTTGAGCATTGAGAGTGCACCCCCTGCGCCAACGGCCGCTGCTCAGCCGGCAGCGACATTCTTATAGAGCACGAACGCACCCATTGCCAACAGCAGCGCGATGACCACGACGGTCAGCCACTTCCGCCAGTCAAAGCCTGGCTTCTCTGCTTCGGGGAACTGAAAATCCGGGTCGCGCCGCGCCATTGACGCACTCTACGTCACTGCGGTCGGATCGTATCGACCTCACGACTGGTAGCAGGCGCCGGGCTCGACGGAGCCCTTCTCGGAGATTCGGCAGGACGCGACGGCCGCATGGTCGGCGTTCCGCTCGGCGGTGCCGACGCATTCCGTTCTGGCGCAGGCTGTTCCCGGTTCACTGGCGGCGCCGGATTATCCTGCCGCGATGGCTTGATTGGCGCCGCGTTACGCCACGCCGGCACATAGTTGGCGTCGGTGTGACGCGGAGCGGCGACCGGCGTGCTGCCGTTGTTGCCTTTACCCGGACGTCCATCGTTGCGTGGTGGCCGCGATGGCAAAGGATCGACTGCCACCACGGGCTCCCGGTGGTGGTTGCGCCTGGTCGGCACCCAGCACCAGCGATCATTCAAATACGCCCAGCGGCCCGAATGAAAGGTGTCGTAGCCCCAGGGCATCGAGTTGACCCAGGTCCGGCCCGCGCCATAGCTCTGCCAATACCCGTAACGGAACGGATCGTAGCCGCCGTACGCGTAGGACGGCATCCACACACGCCCGTAACTGGGATCGTCGTTCCACTCGCCGTA
>JANNKZ010000105.1:0-12191 GCA_031396515.1 Gammaproteobacteria bacterium | reverse complement strand
GGTTCCACGGACCGACTGGGTGGAACTGACACCGGAAGACTCGCGGTATCCAGTCCAGTTGGCGACCGTGCCCGGATGCCCGTCGCCGTTATACGTGATGGGCGATCCCGCCGTCCTCTCGTTGCCGCAATTAGCGATCGTCGGGAGTCGCGCGGCGACGGCGGCCGGGCGCGAGACGGCATTTGAATTCGCGTCGGTGCTCGCTGCTTACGGGCTCGGAATTACAAGCGGGCTGGCAATTGGCATCGATGCTGCGGCACACCGTGGCGCACTCGCCGCAGGCGGATCGACAATCGCTGTCTGCGGCACCGGCCTGGACCGCATTTATCCCGCGGAGCACGCGAAGCTCGCGGCCGAAATTGCCGCGAGCGGTGCGCTCGTCTCGGAATTTCCGCCGGGCACGCCGCCGCTGCCCGAGAACTTTCCGCAACGCAATCGCCTGATGTCGGGACTCTCGCTCGGCGTGCTCGTAATCGAGGCGGCCGCGCGTTCGGGATCGCTCATCACCGCGCGCCACGCGGGCGAACAGGGACGGGAGGTCCTCGCGGTTCCGGGCTCCATACATAATCCCCTCGCGCGCGGCTGCCACCGGCTCATCAAGGATGGCGCGGCGCTCGTCGAAACGCCGGACGACGTGCTCGCCGCACTCGGCCTTGCGACCCGCGCATTGCCCGCGAATTCCGGCGCGGAATCGGCGCAATTCGCCGAAAATTCCGCGGACCGGTTGGACAGCGGCGCGGAAATGCTGTTGAATGCGCTCGGTTTCGGGCCGGCGGACCTCGACCGGTTGGTCGAACGCACGGGACTCGCAGTCCACGCCGTCGTCTCGACACTGCAAATGCTCGAACTCGCGGGGCGGGTCGAGTCGTTGTCCGGCGGGCGTTATTGCCGAACTGCACCGAGGCATACAAAATGAAGGACAGCGTGCTCGACATCCTGATTCACTTGTTCGAGAACTTCCTGGATGCCGAGGACGACTCCACGCCGGACCGTGACGCGCTCAAGCAGGAACTCGAGCAGGCCGGCTACCCCGAGGCCGACATCGAACGCGCGCTGGTCTGGCTCGAGAGCCTGGCCTCCGACCCGGATCGCGCGCTCAACGAGGGCACGGCCCGCGCGGTGCGCGTGTTCAGCGGCCAGGAGCAGGTACGCCTCGACACCGACGTACGCGGCTACCTGCTGCACCTCGAAAACCTGGGCATCCTGTCGGCGGCGCAGCGCGAGGTCGTGATCGACCGGCTGCTCGCGCTCGAGGCCGACGACATCGACATCGAGCAGCTCAAATGGGTGGTCCTGATGGTGCTGTTCAGCCAGCCGGGACAGGAAAACGCCTACCAGCGCATGGAAGACCTGGTCTTCGACGAGCGCCGGGACGCGATGCACTGAACGCCAGATTCCCGGTTCGGCCAGAGAGCCGCGGCCGGGCCCGCGGCTTTGGCATTTCTGGGGACAAGCGGAATACACGGTAGGGAATGAGCACAAATCTCGTCATTGTCGAGTCGCCGGCCAAGGCGAAAACCATCAAGAAGTACCTCGGTCCCGACTTCGAGGTGCTGGCGTCCTATGGCCACGTCCGCGACCTGATCGAGAAGGAAGGCGCGGTCGATCCCGAGCAGGACTTCCAGATGAAGTACCAGCTCATCGAGAAGAATCGCCCCAGGGTTGATGCCATCGAACGCGCGATGAAGAAAGCGAGCGCGCTCTACCTGGCGACCGACCCGGACCGCGAGGGCGAGGCCATTTCCTGGCACCTGTCCGAGATCCTGCGCGAGCATGGCGCGCTCGAAGGCAAGGACCTGAAGCGCGTGCGCTTCTACGAGATCACCAAGAACGCGGTGCGCGAGGCGGTCGCCCAGGCCGAGAGCGGGGTGAACGAAAACCTCGTCAACGCCTACAAGGCGCGCCGCGCGCTCGACTACCTGGTCGGGTTCAACCTGTCGCCGCTGCTCTGGAAGAAGATCAAGCCCGGCCTGTCGGCGGGGCGGGTGCAGAGCGTGGCGCTCCGGCTCATCTGCGAGCGTGAAGATGAGATCTCGCGCTTCAACAGCCTCGAGTACTGGACCGTCGAGGCCGATGCGTCCAAGGACACGTCGAAGTTCCCGGCGCGGCTCATCGAGTACCGCGGCGAAAAGATCGAGGCGGACACGCAGAAAGCGAAGTTCTCGATCACGAACGAGGGTGACGCGCGCGAAGTCGAGCGCACCATCCTCGCGGCCGCCGACGGCTGGCTGACCGTCGACAACGTCGAGCGCCGGCCGAAGCGGCGCAATCCGCCGCCGCCGTTCACGACCTCGACCGTGCAGCAGGAGGCCGCGCGCAAGCTCGGCTTCACCGCGCGGCGCACGATGCAGACCGCGCAGCGGCTGTACGAGTCCGGCCACATCACCTACATGCGCACCGATTCGGTGTCGCTGTCGAAGGAAGCGGTCGGCGAGATCCGCGAGATGATCAAGGCGACCTTCGGCGAGAAGGCGCTGTCCGACGGCATCAACGAGTACAAGACCAAGGCGAAAAACGCGCAGGAAGCGCACGAGGCGATCCGGCCGACCGTTGCCACCGAGACGCCGCAAAAGGCCGAGCACGACCTGCACGACGAGGACCAGCGCCGGCTCTACGCACTGATCTGGAAGCGCGCGATCGCCTGCCAGATGGCGCCGGCCGTGTTCGACACGGTCGCGGTGGACCTCGTCGCGGGCGCGGCGGGCGCCGCCGGCGCCGCGCGCCACGTGTTCCGGGCCAACGGCCAGACCATCCTCGAGCCCGGTTTCCTCGCCGCCTATCACGAGGACCACGACGAGGACGAAACCGACGTCGAGAGCGAGGACGAGAAGAGCCTGCCGGCGCTCGAGCCCGGCGAGCGGGTCGCGCTCGAGCTGCTCCGTCCCGAGCAGCACTTCACGCAGCCACCGCCGCGCTACACCGAGGCCTCGCTCGTCAAGTCGCTCGAAAGCCACGGCATCGGCCGGCCGTCCACCTATGCCTCGATCATCGAGACGCTGCGCTACCGTCGCTACGTCGAGATGTCCGGCCGCGCCTTCGTCCCGACCGACATCGGCAAGATCGTCAGCAAGTTTTTGGTGAAGTACCTCGGCACCTACGTGGACTACGGGTTCACCGCGCAGATGGAGGACGTGCTCGACGAGATCAGCAACGGCGAAAAGAAGTGGCAAGTCGAGCTCGGCCAGTTCTGGAAGCCGTTTACCAAGCAAGTCCAGCACATCACGAAGTCCGTCAGCCGCGAGGAAGTCGCGGAGTCGCGCGAAGTCGGCCGCGATCCGGTGTCCGGCAAGCCGATCACCGTGCGCATGGGGGCCTACGGCCCGTTCGTGCAGCAGGGCACGCGCGACGACGTCGAGAAGCCGCGCTTCGCCAGCCTGCTGCCGGGACAGCGCATGGACGACGTCAAGCTGGCCGATGCGCTGACGCTCCTGTCGTTGCCGCGCGACCTGGGTCACGGCCCCGACGGCACGCCGATCAGCGTCGGCCGCGGCCAATACGGCCCGTACGTGAAATTCGGCGCCAAGTACGCGTCCATCAAGGAAGACGATCCGTTCGCGCTCGAGCTGCCGCGCGCGCTCGAGATCGTCGAGGCAAAGCTGGCGGCCGACCGCGAGCGCACGATCAAGGACTTCCCGGAGCACGGCATCCAGATCCTGAAAGGACGCTATGGCCCCTACGTCACCGACAAGAAAAAGAACGCCAAGGTCCCGAAGGACCGCGATCCGGCCTCGCTGACGCTCGAGGAATGCCAGGCAATGCTCGCCGCCGCACCCGAGCGCCGCGGTTTCTGGGGCCGGCGCAAGAAAGCGGCGGCCGCGCCCGCAGCAGACGCCGCCGCGGCGGCGCCGGCTGCCGGCAAGCCCGCGAAGAGGGCCGCGAAAGGCGCAGCAAAGCTGGATGCGCCGAAAGCCGCGGCGAAAGCCGCCGCCAAACCGGCGGCCACGAAGAAGAAGAAAGCGGCACCGCGCAAGGCCGCGGCCAAGGCAACCGGAGCCGCCAAGGAGTAGTCCGTGACGGATCGCGTCGCCGTGCGCGCCTGGCTCGTCGAACTGCAGCAGCGGATCGTCGATGCCGTGGAGCAGGCGGACGGGCGTGGCCGTTTCGGCCGCGACCGCTGGCAGCGGCCGGCGGGCGGCGGCGGCGAATCGCGCGTACTCGCCGACGGCGACCTGCTCGAGCAGGGCGGCGTCAACTTCTCGGAGATCTCGGGCACGGCGTTGCCCGCCTCGGCGTCCCATGCGCGTCCTGCCCTCGCGGGCGCGCCCTTCGCGGCAACCGGCGTCTCGGTGGTGCTGCACCCGAAGAATCCGCACGTGCCGACCACCCACCTGAACCTGCGCTTCTTCCACGCCACGCCTGCGGGCTCGGAGCCCGTCTGGTGGTTCGGCGGCGGGTTTGACCTCACTCCTTTCTATCCGGTGCTCGCCGACGTCCGCCACTGGCACGAGCAGGCGCGTGCGGCCTGCGCGGCCTGCCCGCCGGGCACCTACGAGAAGTACAAGGCCTGGTGCGACCGCTACTTCTACCTGCCGCACCGGGACGAGACGCGGGGCGTCGGCGGCCTCTTTTTCGACGACCTCAATGAATGGGGATTCGAGGCCTGTTTTGCGTTCGCGAAGCGCGTCGGCGAGGCCTTCCTGGCCGCCTGGCTGCCGATCGCGGAACGGCGCCGGGCGCTGGCCCATGGCGAGCGCGAGCGCGCGTTCCAGCTCTACCGGCGCGGCCGTTACGTCGAGTTCAACCTGATCCACGACCGCGGCACGCTGTTCGGGCTGCAGAGCGGCGGACGCACGGAATCCATCCTGATGTCGCTGCCGCCGCTCGCGCGCTGGGAATACGGCTACACGCCCGAGCCCGGCTCGCCGGAAGAATCGCTCACGCGCGACTTCCTGCGCCCGCGCGACTGGCTCGCGCCGGAATCGTGAAATACCGCCACGCCTGTCATGCCGGCAACTTCGCCGACGTGATGAAGCATGTCGCCTTCGTCGCGGCGCTCACGCGCCTGACGCAGAAGGACCGGCCGATCTTCCTGCTCGACACGCACGCAGGCCGCGGTCGCTACGACCTCGGTTCGCGTGACACGGCCTCCGAGGCGAGCCGCGGGATCCTGCGCCTGCTCGCGGCGCTGCCCGCGAAGCTGCCGGACTGCCTCGCGCGCTATCTCGCGCTGATCCACGATTTCAACGGCGGCGTCCAGGCGCCGATCCGCGAGTATCCGGGATCGCCGCTGCTCGCCTCCATGCTGCTGCGCGACCGGGATCGCGCGGCATTCTGCGAGCTGCAGCCGGCGGAAGCGGATCAGCTGCGCGGCGAGCTCCGCGGCGACGCGCGCTTCGGCGTGCACGCCCGCGACGGCTTCGAGGCGCTCCGCGCCCTGTTGCCGCCCGCCGGGAAGCGCGGACTCGCGATGATCGACCCGCCCTACGAGGCGCAGGAGGC
The DNA here is from genome assembly GCA_031396515.1 of Gammaproteobacteria bacterium. GTDB lineage: Bacteria > Pseudomonadota > Gammaproteobacteria > Steroidobacterales > Steroidobacteraceae > SCUD01. Next base: position 6,752 of record JANNKZ010000105.1, on the reverse strand, counting down.
CGACTTCACGAACGTCGCGGATGCGCTGGTCGCGACCGCCGCGCGCTGGCCGCAGGGCGTGCTGATGGCCTGGTATCCGATCAAGGTGGGCGCGGTCGCGGCGCGGCTGCACCGGCGGCTGCTCGATGCGGGCGCGAAGCGCCTGCTGGTCGCCGAGCTCTGCGTGCACCCGGACGATTCGCGCGCCGGGCTGAATGGCTCCGGGCTCGCGATCCTCGAGCCGCCGTGGCAACTCGATCGCGACCTGAGGCAGGCACTCCCCATCCTTCATAAGGCGCTCGCGCCGAACGGCGCCGGGCGCACCCGCGTCGCGATGCTCGCGGGAGAATGAAAAAGGGCGGCGACCGGTAACCGGCTGCCGCCCTGGTGCGCGAGATCGCGCTCAGTCAAAGACCGTTCAGGCCTTCGGCTTCTCTTCTTCCGGCTTCTTGTCGGCGCCGCACTTGCCTTCACCGCACTTGCCCTCGCCGCACTTGCCCTCGCCCTTCTTGTCGGCGCCGCACTTGCCTTCACCGCATTTGCCTTCGCCGCACTTGCCCTCGCCTTTCTTGTCGCCGCACTTGCCTTCGCCACACTTGCCCTCCGCGGGCTTCTCTTCGGCGGGCGCCGCTGCCGGCGGATCGCCGGCGGACAGCATGTAGCCGCTTCCGAGCGCGCTGACGGCATAGGCACTGGCGTGGGCGACGCCAGCGACTGCGATGGACGAGATGAGCGCCGCGCCAATCGCGACGGCCACCGGCTTCTTGATCACTCGATTCGACATGGACATATCTCCTTGGTTGACACTTCCTGGTGCCCCGGGATCAAACGCCCCAGTCCACCGCTTCGAACACTTTGCGCGCGACCGCATCCGGGTCCGCGAGATCCTGGCCGACGATGGCGATGCTGCCGCGCGGCGCGGCCAGCACCCGGCCGATCAAACCCTGGTCCTCGATGCGCAGCGGCTTGCCGACGTCACGATGCGTCAGCACGAGCACGGTGACCGTGCCCTCCGGCATGCGCACGACCAGATGCGGCACGACGTGGCCGTCGTGAACGCAGCGCGCGGCGAAAGTCACGTCGCCGATGCCCGGCCGCAGCCGCACGCCCTCCGGCGCCAGCACGCCCGCGAGCGCGGCCGGCGACAGCGGCACCGTGCTCGCCAGCGTCGCGGGCTCGTGGATCACGTGGTTCACGACTTCGCGCGCGATCGAGGCGCGCGGTGCAGCCGTGAGCAGCACCAGTCCGACCGCGAGGCCGACGACCAGGCTCGCCGCGATCGCGAAGATGCGGCTTCGGCTGCGCGGCGGCTCCGCCGTGCCGGCGGCGGCGGACTTGTGCAACCGCGCGACGTCGATTGCGAGCGCGCGGGCGATGACGCCATCCATCGCGCGCACCTCGTCGCGATAGCGGGTGCAGGCGGCGCAATCAACCAGGTGTGCCTCGAGGTCGGCATCCGCGGCGAAAGGCTCGGCGCCGACGCGGCGGCGTAGTTCCAGGCAGTCGATCATGGCGTGGACTCCCCGGCCAGGCCGAGCTCGCGGCGCAGCCGCGCGCGCGCGCGAAACAGCCGCGTCAGCACGGCGCCCTGCTGCATGCCCATCGCATCCGCGATTTCCTGCGTCGTGTAGCCCATCAAGACCTGCAATACCAAGGGTTCCCGGTACTCGTCCTCGAGGCGGAACAGCGCCTCGCGCATCTCTGCCACCCCGCCCTCGTCCTCGGCCGCGAGCACGCCGGCTTCCGCCGCGACCAGCGCGTCGAGGTCGGTGACCTCGAGGCGCTTGCGCTCGAAACTGCGCGCGAACTCGCGCCGCACGATCGTCAGCAGCCAGGACTTCGCCTTGCCCTCGTCGGTCAGGGAGTCCAGCGACTTCCAGGCTCGCAACATCGCCTCCTGCACCACGTCCTCCGCCAGTTGCCGGTCCCGGCCGAGCCAGAACGCGAAACGCAGCAGGTCCGGCCGGAGGCTCTCGCACAGACTGCCGAAACGCCGACGGGCGTCCGTTCCTGTGTCGTCGCGGTTCATGTATAAAGACCGGCCATTGCCACTGGTTATTTCCGGCCCGGGACGGGCGACTTTACCGCAGGAAATGCCGGGCCAGGAGCCTCATGGGCCAGCGTCCTACAGGTAGCTTTCCGAACACCCGCCTGCGCCGGATGCGGCGCGACGTCTTTTCGCGCCGGCTCGCCCGCGAAACGCGCCTGACGGCGGATGACCTGATTCAGCCGCTGTTCGTCATCGAAGGACCGAACAAGCGCGAACCAGTCGCCTCGATGCCGGGTGTCGAGCGCCTCGGCATCGACCTGCTCGTCGCCGAAGCCGGGCGCCTGGCCAGGCTCGGCATCCCGGCGGTCGCGCTGTTTCCGGTGCCCGATCCGGCGACCAAGACGCTGGACGGACGCGAGGCGTGGAACGACGACGGACTCGCGCAGCGCGCGGTGCGCGCGGTCAAGAAGGCGGTGCCGGAACTCGGCGTGATCACCGACGTCGCGCTCGACCCGTTCACCACGCACGGCCAGGACGGCATCGTCGATGCCGGCGGCCACGTGCAGAACGACGTGACCATCGAGGCGCTGGTGAAGCAGGCGCGCTCGCAGGCGGCCGCGGGCGCCGACGTCGTCGCGCCTTCCGACATGATGGACGGAAGGATCGGCGCGATCCGCGCGGCGCTCGAAAAGGACGGTCGTCACGATACCCGGATTCTCGCTTATTCGGCCAAATACGCCTCGGCATTCTACGGACCGTTCCGCGACGCGGTCGGTTCCGGAGCCGCGCTCGGCAAGGCCGACAAGGCGAGCTACCAGATGGATCCGGCGAACAGCGACGAGGCGCTCCGCGAAGTCGCACTCGACATCGAGGAAGGCGCCGACATCGTGATGATCAAGCCGGGCCTGCCCTACCTCGACATCGTGCGCCGCGTGAAGGACGCCTACGGCGTGCCGACGTTCGTGTACCAGGTCAGCGGCGAATACGCGATGCTGATGGCGGCCGCCGCGAACGGCTGGCTCGACGAGCGCAAGACGGCGCTCGAGAGCCTCGCCTGCATCAAGCGCGCGGGCGCCGACGGGATCCTCAGCTATTTCGCCGGCCGCGCCGCGGCCTGGCTCCAGGAGGGCTGAGGCGTGTCGATGGTACAGACCGGTCCGGGACGCTACGTGCTGTTCGGACATCCCGTGAGCCACAGCTGGTCGCCGTTCATCCACGGCATGTTCGCGCGCCAGTTCGATCATGTCGTCGACTACAAGCTGCGCGACGTGGAGCCCGAAGACTTCCGCGGGGCCGTGCTCAATTTCTTCGTCGAGGGCGGCGGCGGCGCCAACATCACGCTGCCGCACAAGCCGGCGGCTGCCGAGATCGTCAACGAGCTGTCCGCGCGCGCCGAGCGCGCGCGCGCGGTCAACACCATCGTTCGCCGGAGCGCGACCGAGCTCTACGGCGAGAACACCGACGGCGCGGGCCTCGTGGCTGACCTCGTGCGCAACCTCGGCGTCGCGGTCGGCGGCTCGCGCCTGCTGATCCTCGGCGCCGGCGGCGCGGTGCGGGGCGTGCTGGCACCGCTGCTCGAGCAGGAACCGCGCGAGATCCGCCTCGCGAACCGCACGCCCGAGCGAGCGCTCCAGCTGCGCAAGGAATTCTCCGACCTCGGCGAGATCTCCGCGTCGTCGTTTGACACCGTCGACGACTCGCCCTGGGACATCGTGATCAATGCGACCGCCGCGAGCCTCGCGGGCGAAGTGCCGGCGCTGCCGCCGAACGCGGTCGGTCCGGACACCGTTTGCTATGACATGGCCTACGGCCGCGGCGACACGGCCTTCATGCGCTGGGCGCAGGAGCGCGGCACGACGCATGCGTACAAGGGCTGGGGCATGCTGGTCGAGCAGGCTGCGGAGGCCTACCTGCTGTGGCATGGCGTGCGGCCCGAGACCAAGCCTGTCATGCAGGCCCTGGAACGCGTGTAACCAGAGGGGTCGCATCCCTTTAGGTGAAAAAACACCTGAAGGGATGCGACCCCTCTACAGATAGTCGTCCTTGAGCGCGACGTAGTGCGCCGCGGACTCCGCGAGATAGGCGACTTCCTTGTCAGTGAGCGCGCGCGCCTGGCGCGCCGGACTGCCGATCCACAGCGTGCGCGGCGGAATTTTCCGTCCGGCGGGCACCAGGGTGCCGGCGCCGATGATCGATTCGTCGCCGACCACGACACCGTCCATCAGGATCGCTCCCATGCCGATCAGGCAGCGCCGGCCCACGGTGCAGGCGTGCAGGATCACGCGATGGCCGACCGTGACCTCGTCGCCGACCAGCAGCGGAATGCCGCCGTCGCCCGCGAGCCGGTCGCTCGCGACATGCAGGATGCTGCCGTCCTGGATGCTGGTGCGCACGCCGACCTCGATGCGGTTCACGTCGCCCCTGAGCACCGCGCCCGGCCAGATGGACGAGTCGTCGCCGATGGTCACACGGCCGATCACGGTCGCAGCCGGGTCGACGAACACGCGCCGGCCGAGGACGGGCTTCCAGTCGCGGTAGGGACGGATGTTCATACGCGCAGCGTGACGAATTCTTCGGCGCTGGTCGGGTGGATCGCGACGGTGTCGTCGAAATCGCGCTTGGTCGCGCCCATGCGGATCGCGACGGCGAATCCCTGGAGCATCTCGTCCGCGCCCATGCCGATCACGTGCAGGCCGACGATGCGCCGCTCCGGCCCGAGCGTCACGAGCTTCATCTCGGCGCGGCGCCGGCGTTCCGTGATGCCGTGATACAGCGGCATGAAATTGCCGGTGAAGGTTTCGACCGCGTCGCCGTGCAGCGTGCGCGCCGCGGCCTCGGTCAGCCCGACGGTGCCGATCGGCGGATGGCTGAAGATCACCTTCGGGACCAGCCGGTAGTCGAGATGACGCTCCGGTTCGCCGCCGAACAACCGGTCGGCGAGGCGCCGGCCCGCGGCGATCGCGACCGGCGTCAATTCCTCGCGCGCGGTCACGTCGCCGATCGCGTAAATGCCCGCGACCGCCGTGTCCTGGCGGATGTCGGTCATCACCTCGCCCATGGCGCCGATGCCGACGCCCGCCTCCGCGAGCCCAAAGCCCGCCGTGTTCGGCCGGCGGCCGATGGCCCACATGAGGCAGTCGAACGGGCCGAGCGAGCGGCCGTCGGCGAGCGCGATGCGATGTCCGTCGGCGGCGCTCGCGACCGAAGCCGGCACGGCGCGCTCGACCAGCGCGATGCCGTCCGCCTGCATCGCCGCCATCAGCCGGCGCGACAACATCTCGTCGAAGCTCCGCAGCATGCGCTCGTAGCGCATCGCGACCGTGACGCGTGCGCCGAGCGCGGCGAATACGCCCGAGAGCTCGGCAGCGATGTAGCCGCTGCCGACGATCGCGACGGTCGCAGGCCGGCGTTCGAGTTCGAAGAAGCCGTCTGAGGTGATGCCCGCCGCGGCGCCCGGGATCGCAGGCACGAGCGGCGCTCCGCCGGTCGCGACGACGACGTGCTTTGCGCTATGTACGCGGCCGCCGATGGAGATGCGGCCGGGGCCATCGAGGTGCGCGCGCTCGCGCAGCAGCGTGACGCCGCTCTTCTGCAGGTTCTCGAGGTAGATGCCGCGCAACCGCAGCACGTAGGCATCGCGCCGGTCCTTCAGCGCGCGCCAGTCGTGGCCCCCGAGCGCGACGTCGAAGCCATAGTCGCGCGCGTCGGCGATGCCGTGCGCGAGATCCGCGGCGTGGTACATGATCTTTTTCGGCACGCAGCCGACGTTGACGCAGGTGCCGCCGAGCGGGCCCGGCTCCGCGAGCGCGACGCGCGCGCCGTGTTTCGCCGCGCGTTGCGCGCAGGCGAGGCCGCCGCTGCCGCCCCCGATCACGAGGAGATCCCAGTCCTGAGCCATCGCTCCGCCCTGCCGCCCGGAGAGCCGATGATATACTCGAACCGCTCATGTCCTGGATCATCGTGCCATTGCTCGCGGCGCTCGCCGCGGCCGCCGCGACCGTCGCATTCGCCGTGCGACGCGGACTGGTCCGGTTGCGCGGCGACGTGGACGACGCGTGGCGTGCCTTCGCGGAGCAGCTCGAGAAGCGCCAGGCGCACGTCACCGCGATGACGACGCTCTGCTCCCGCCTGATGCGCTACGAACAGGAAGCGCTCGACCGCGTCACCGAGACCGGACGCATCGCGCTCGCCGCCGCCGCGCGCCGCGACATCCCCGCGCTCGCCGGCGCCGAAAAGTCGCAGCACGCCGCAGTCGCGGTACTGCTCGAGTTCGCCGGCAATTATCCGCAGTTCGCGAAGAGCCGCGCGTTCGCCGCGCTGGTGGACCGGCTCGCAACGCTCGACGGCCGGGTCGCGGATCGCCGCGAACGGTACAACGAGGCCGTGAGCCTCCTGAACCTGCGCTGCAGCGTGTTCCCGAACCGGCTGGTTGCCGCCTTCTCAGGCTGCCGCCGGGCCGAGTTCCTCGTCCAGGCGTAAGGCCCGCTCTTTACACGCCGCCGCTACAAAGGGGACGCACCCCTTTGCGTTAGCCGGCGAACGGGTGCCGAGCGAGCGAATTCTCCGATTCTTCTCTTCTGAGCTCGCGAGCGCACCCGGCAGCCGGCTGACGCGCAAAGGGATGCGTCCCCTTTTCCCGCAGCGGCGCGTATATTAGCGCCGGCATGCAGATCGCGACCTGGAACGTGAACTCGCTGCGCGTTCGAATCGATCACCTGCGACAGTGGCTCGCGGACCATCCGGTCGACGCCTTCGCCCTCCAGGAACTGAAGCTCCCCGACGA
>JANNKZ010000077.1:0-3723 GCA_031396515.1 Gammaproteobacteria bacterium | reverse complement strand
GCCGTACTCGGCCGATTCAAAAAACTCCGGCTGCAGGTGTTTCACGGTCGTCACGCCGTGCTCGGTGCGGGCGACGTCCACGCGATCCGGTTCGCCCGCTTCGGTCCGGCGCACCGTGAGCGCGTAGCTGTGCACCAGGCTGCCGTCGGCGTTGAGCCGCGCTTCCAGTTCCTTGGCCCAGCCCTCGAGCCAGGCGACATCCGCGAACTGCGCGCTGCCGACCGGGCGCATGGTCAGGAGCTGCTCGAGCAGGCGGCGGTCGTAGCGGCGCGACCAGCGGCTGATGATCGCCTTCACCTCCATGTACTGCCGCGCCAGCATCTCGAGTCCCGAGCCGCCGAGCGGCGGGGCTTCCGGATTCACGTAGAGCGCGGCGTCGTCGAGCGAGCTCGTCAGCAGCAGCTGGTCGAGTTCCGCCTCGTCCTTGACGTACATCTCCTGCTTGCCGCGCTTGATCTTGAAGAGCGGCGGCTGGGCGATGTAGATGTGTCCGCGCTCGATGAGCTCCGGCATCTGCCGGTAGAAGAAGGTCAGGAGCAGGGTGCGGATGTGGCTGCCGTCGACGTCCGCGTCCGTGTTGTGACAGCAGATGCCGCCCATACCGGCGACGAAGTTTTCGTCCGTGTCCACGGAAAAGTCGTAAACGTAGCCGTTGCTGGCCTCGACTTCCTCGATGGATTGGATGGGTATAGACATCAGATCGCCGTCCAGGTCCTTGAATCGGCGATTGATCGTGCCGCGGGGCGTTTCCAGGCGGCCCGCGAGCGCGGCCGCCTTGGCGTGATCGGCCCAGACGATGGAAATTCGGCGCAGATCTTCGGCCCCGCAGACCGACACGGTCCAGTGCGGATGCCGTGTCACACACGGTGCGCCGCGGATTTCGCGCACGATGCCGTCGGGTTCGATTTCGCTGAGCGAACCGACGACGCCCAGCGAGGAGAGCAAATACATCAGTCCGCTCGCGAGATCGTATGACGATGTCGAGAACGCGATTCTCCCGCCGGCGACCGTGCCGTCGCCCAGCAGATATCCGCGCAGGAACGCGAGCCGCAGCGGCTCGGGAACGTTGAAGACCAGATCGGGAATCCGTTTCGTGATCGAATCCGCGGCACGGAATCCGAACACCTGCTGCCAGGCGAGGGCGGCTACCCGATTCACGAGCTTGAGGTCCCCCGCGCTGGGGCGGCTGGAATACATCGCGGCCGTCCTGCCAAACACGCGCGCGAAACGCGCCTGCATTTCGGGCACCAGCCTTTCGTTTCCGCTGCCGATCGCAAAACGGATTCCGCCTCGGTCGGATGCCGAACCCTCGGCGAGATAGAACCCGAGCAGGCAGAGCAGGTCCTCGCCCACCCCGAGATAGCGCGGAATGCCGTTGGCGCAGTAATGCTCGGGCGTGAGTTCGAGATCCTCGCGTGCGGCGAACCAGTCGAGATCCTCGGCGCCGAGCTCCGACAGGCGCACGCGATCCCGTACTTCATTGCGTCCGGATCCGGTGTACTGGGTGTTCCAGATCCTTTCCAGGCGTCCCGGCCCAGCCGCCACCCGCGCCATGACGCTCGTGACGTCGGCACCGACGGCCTGCAAATAGGCGCCGAAATGGCTCTCGGTCGGACGCCCCGTCCCACGTTCCCAGCCGTAAAAAGTCGCCGGTTGGGATATGCCAACAACCGCGCAAAGCGCCCTGTTCGTGATTCCGCTGGCGCGGCGCCGGCCGGCCAGTTCGCTTCGGACTGCGTCCGGTATCTCCATGCGTGGAGCCGTCAGGTGGGCATTGCCCGCATGCCGCTTCAGGACGCGCCGGCGGTGCCATTCTTCCACTGCCGGCCCCCGCACCCAGACCTGCCGAGCCGAATGGGCATCGCCGTGCAGTTCCCTCAGCAGATCGATGCGGGCGGGCGCGTTTGCCGGCAGGCGCAGACGCCGCGGGGCCACCAGTGCATCGCCTTTCGCAAGCTGATCGCCGCGCTTGAGCTTGATCGCGCCGCCTTCCTGCACGAACACGCTGTGACTCGCGGTCACGCGAACGGTGCGGCCGTAGGCCGTGCGGACTTTCAGCAGTTTTTCGTCGAGCGGATGACGAATGACCGCGGAAATCGGCCGGAATCGCACTTCGTGCCCCTCGAGGCCGAAGCACAGCACGTCCCCCAATGGCTTTCCACGCAGCTTTTCCGCGTGTCCGTTCGACTCGACGCCGCCGCTTTCCCGATGCGTTTCGATTGCGCGGTCGATGAACTCGCCGATGCGGACCATGCGCGCGAGTCCCGCGCCATGGCGAACGAAGACATGGTCGTCGCCATCCACGCTCATGATGATCACGCGGTGGTAGCGGAGCTTGCCGGCGTCGAAATCATCGCGACCGATGCCGGTGCCGAGGGCGCTGATCAGGGTCACGACCTCCTGGGACGACAGCATCTTGTCGAACCGAGCCTTTTCGACGTTCAGGATCTTGCCTTTGAGGGGCAGGACGGCCTGGGTGCGCCGATCCCGGCCCTGCTTGGCCGAGCCGCCGGCCGATTCGCCCTCGACCAGGAAGATTTCGGACTTGCCGGGGTCCTTCTCCTGGCAATCGGCCAGCTTGCCGGGGAGGCCGGAGGAGTCCAGCGCGCCCTTGCGCCGGGTCATCTCACGGGCCTTGCGGGCGGCTTCGCGGGCGCGGGCGGCATCGATGATCTTGAGGCAGATCCCCTTGGCGTCTGCAGGCCTTTCCAGCAGGAATTCGCCCAATTTCTGCGCGACCGCGGACTCGACTGCGCCCTTGACCTCGGAGGACACCAGCTTGTCCTTGGTCTGGGACGAGAACTTGGGATCCGGCATCTTGATGGACAGGATCGCCGTCATGCCCTCGCGCGCGTCATCGCCGGTCAGCGAGACGTTTTCACGCTTCGCGAGGCCCTCTTTTTCGATGAATTCGTTGATTTTCCGCGTCAGGGCGGCCCGGAAGCCGGCCAGGTGGGTGCCGCCGTCCTTCTGGGGGATATTGTTCGTGTAGCAGTACATGGACTCCTGATAGGAGTCGTTCCACTGCGCCGCGACTTCGACCGAAACCACGCCCTCCTGGGCCTGGAAATAGAAAATGCTCGGGTGGATCGCGGTGCGGCCGCGGTTCAGGTACTGCACGAAGGCGCTGACGCCGCCCTGGTGCTCGAATACGTCGTTCTTGTCCTCGCGCTCGTCGATGAGCTCGATGCGCACGCCGGAATTCAGGAAGGACAGCTCCCGCAGGCGCTTGGCCAGCCAGTCGTACGAGAACGTCGTGTTCGTGAAGATCGTGTTGCTGGGCTTGAACCGGATGGTCGTGCCGCGCTCGGTGGAATTGCCGACGACGGCCAGCGGGCCCTGGGGCTCGCCCATTTTGTACTGCTGGCGGTGCAGCTTGCCGTCGCGCGCGATCGTCAGCGTGAGCAGGCCCGACAGCGCGTTCACGACCGAAACGCCGACGCCGTGCAGGCCGCCCGCGACCTTGTAGGAGTTGTCGTCGAATTTTCCGCCGGCGTGCAGCACGGTCATGATGACCTCGGCTGCCGAGCGGTTTTCTTCCTTGTGGATGTCGGTCGGAATGCCGCGGCCGTTGTCGACGACGGTTACGGATTCGTCGGCGTGGATGGTCACGACGATGCGGTCGCAGAAACCGGCCAGCGCCTCGTCGATCGCGTTGTCGACGACCTCGAAAACCATGTGGTGGAGGCCCGTTCCGTCATCGGTATCGCCGATGTACATGCC
>JANNKZ010000557.1:0-7845 GCA_031396515.1 Gammaproteobacteria bacterium | reverse complement strand
GATCGAGATCGACGACCGCGGCCCGGCCAATTCGCCGAACGACACGACCGTGTGGCTCCGCGCGAGCGCATCCTGTTCGCCGGCGACATCCTGGTCCGCTCGCCGCTACCCTACGTGGGGGCGTCATGGGTCCTGAAAGACCACGGCTATACGCGCGCCGTGCGCGAACTGATGGAAGCGGCGCTGGTCCGCGTCGAGGCCATGGTGCGCGCGGGCCGGACGCTCGCGCAGGTGCAGGACGAACTCACCCTCGACGACATCCGGGCTCGCGTCCCTGAATGGAACGGGCCCGCCGTCACCGAGGAAGACTGGACCTACACGCGGCGCACCCTCGCCGAACGCGCATTCGTGGGACTACGCGGCCAGGGCGGACTCTGAGCGCGGCGAACCGCGCTCAGGGCGGGCAGGTTCCCCGTTCGCGGCAGAATCCGGCCGCCTTGATCGACAGCAGGAAGCGTTCGTCCCACACGTGCTGGAACACGTTGGTGCGCGCCTTGAGCTCGCCGAGGCGGTTGTAGGGGTCCGGGCCTGCCGCGGCGGCCGGCAGCGCGGCCTCGAAGTCGCTGACTGCAGTCTTCGCCTTGGCACAGGCCCTGGTCCCGGTCGCGGACACCGGGCTGAACGAGGCAACGACGCAGGCGTCGATCTTGCCCACGGCGGCCGACCACAGCGTCGCGAGCTGGCTGCAGACCGTTGCGGAAAGCGGCGGCAATCCGCCGGATGCCACCGGATCCGCCTGCCTGCAGGCGAAGTTGCTGCGCACGTCGCCCAGGTCTTTCCACAGCGACTGCACGAGCCTGGCGAAGACGGCGTCGTTGTTGACCGTCACCGTCGGCGTCTTGCTGATGATGGTGGGGCCCCAGGTGTCGCGTGCGAGCTCGAAATTGATGGAATAGAGCGACAGGCGCGTGCCGGCAACCTTGGTCGGATTGATGCAGCCGACGTTGATCATCGAGTCGACGTGGCCTGTGGCGCCGCTGCTTGCCAGTTCCGAGACGGTCGCGATCACGTCCCAGGCCAGCAGGTTGTTGGTATCGGGGAAGCAGCCGAGTTCATGGCCTGTCAGCACGGATACGTCGATCAGCCCTTCGAAGACGTTGCTGAACACGATGCCCGTGTCGGTACGGAAGAAGTAACCGTCGAACCAGAAGCTGTTGATGGACTGCGCCCGCCACCGCGATCCCACGTAAAGGTTCGGCAGGCCATTCGGCGGCGTACCGCTCGAATCGAACAGGGAAGTGACTTCCGTCGGCAGCAGCGGCTTGACGTTCAACTGTTGCGCGGCGGGATTCAGCCGGTTCGGCCCATTCGGGTCGAGCGGCCTGATCACGCCGAGGCTGATCAGGAGCGACCGGGCGGCATCGTCGCTGGCCGCGCTGTCGCCGGCCGGCGGCAACATCGCCAGGCACACCTGCGGGATATAGCGGCAGTCGGGCAGGCTGACCGGGAGCACGATGGCATCGAGCGATCCGCCCGGATTCTGGACCTGCACGGAATTCAGGCTGAAGCCGACCTGGCCATCGACGATCGCGACCACACAACCCGTCGGGCCGGAGCAGTCCGGCAGGTGCAGGAGTCCCTGTGCCGCGACATTGATGCGCCCGACTGCGAAGTCCGATTCATTCGTGCCAGGGCCGCCGTCAGCCGGATAAGGCTGGCCGCCCGCGATGGCGCTGAATTCGAGCCGGCTGACCGCACCGGGAAACGGGTCGGTCACGACGAAACAGCCGGTGCCGAGCGCGGTTGTCGCACCGCACTTCGTTACGGATCCGGGTCCGGTCCAGTCCGCCATCGCGTCATCGGCGTCATTGCGGACCGTCAGGGTATAGACGATGCCGCCCGCGATCACCTGCGCTACTTCGGCAGGGTCGCCATTTTCCGGCCCGTTGTACAGGAACATGAACTGCAGTTCCTGGATGGTGCGTGCCTGCGCGAGTTCGACGACCAGCGTTTCATCGATGCCGATCTCGCTGCCCGAGGCACCGCCGCTGATGCCGATTGCTCCCACGCCGAAGCTGGATCGCTTCACAAGCGTACCGCTGGCGGTCGAGACGGTTGCTCCCTCGACGGAGCATGACGTCGCCCCGATGCAGCCCAGTGCCCTGAGGTCATTCACATCGATCGTGAACGCTTCCTGCGCGCGGGCCGCGCCTGCGCTCGTAAGACCGAGAAAGCCTGCAGCCGCGAGAACCGCGTAAACCCTTGAACGACGAGACATACCTGATCCCCCAGCGATTCTTTTTGCGTGCATCACGTGCGACCGGCAGAGAGTACATCAGTTCCGCCAGCTTGCGTATGACAATGAATGTAATCTGTGGTGCTCGGGGCAGTCCGCGTTATGTGAAGGGCAGCCCCGGACTATCGGGAATACTTTTCCGCTTCTTCCGGCTTGCCCCAGGCCGTGTACAGGTCCGCGAGGCGGGCGCGGCCGCGCTGGTTCAGGTCCGGAATCGGCGCGCCCTCCAGCGCCGGCAGGCTGGACAGCAGCAGCTTCTCGGCTTCCGCATACCGGCGCAGACCCGCAAGCGCCCCGCCCTGCACGTTTTTCGCCATCGCGACCTGCCAGTGATCTTCCGGCAGGCTTGATCCCAGGATCCGCAGCGCCTCGGTTGCGCCGGCGAGCCCTTCGACGTATTTTTTTTGCGCCACGAACAGGTTGGCCTGCACGGTCAGGGTGCTCGCGACCTGCGGATGCTCGTTGCCGAGCCTGCCGCGCCGGATCGCGAGCGCCTCGTCGAGCAGTCGCGCCGCTTCCTCATACTCGCGCTCCCAGGTGAGCCAGTAAGCCAGGCTGGTGTTGCCGCTCGCGACTTCGGGATCCTGGTGCCCGAGCTCGCGCCACTTCATGTCGAGCGAGTCGCGCATCATCTGGATCGCGGCCCGGTGATCGCCTCTCGCGTAAAGCACAAAGGCCAGGTTGCTCATGCCGATCGCAATTTCGGGATGGTCCTGTCCCAGCAGCTTGCGGTTCATCTCGAGCGACTCACGGTAGACCTTCTCCGCGCCGCGATAGTCGCCGCGTGTCTCGAGCACGAAACCGAGGTTGTTCAACCCGGCCGCCAGGTCCGGATGCGCGTCGCCGAACAGCTTGCGCTTGATGTCGAGCGCCTCGCGATAGAGCGGCTCGACCTCGTCGAGTTCGCCAAGGCCCTGCAGCGCCCAGGCGAGATTGTTCGCCGCCTCGGCCAGGTCCGGGTGCGGTCCCTTTTGCACCTTGCGGTGCAGCGCCAGCGACTGGCGCAGGTAGGTCTCCGCCTGCTTGAAATCGCCGTGCTCGCCGTAGTTGACACCCAGGTCGCCGAGGCTTTGCGCGACGTCCACGTGCTCCTCGCCGTACCGTTTGCGGCGGATGCGCAAGGCTTCCTCGATCAGCGGCTTGCCCTTGGCGTACTCGCTGGTGTACGACATCACGTCGGCCAGCACGGAGAGCGTGTTGGCGACGTCGGGATGGGAGTTGCCGAGCACCCGGCGCTGGATCGCGAGTGCTTCGTTCAGGCGACGCGTGGCCTCGTCATAATCCGAGTTAAGCATCAGCACCTGGCCCAGGTGGCCCAGGCTTTGCGCGAGCGCGGCCTTCGTGTCGCCGCGTAACGACCGGTGCTTCTCCAGCGATTTGCGCATCAACGGAATCGCCGTCGGGTAGAGGCCGAGGTTCATGTACACCGTGCCCATGGTGTCCATCAGGTTCGCCTGGATCGCCGGCTGGCCGGCGAGCTCCGTGTCGATCCGGGCGGCGCCCTTGTCGAGGATTTCCCGCGCGGTGATGGTGTTGCCCACGCCCTCCCTGGGGTCGTAGATCTTGAACAGGTCGACGATGAAGCGCGTGACCCGCCTCGCCGTCTCCGCCTCCTGCTCCGCCACGATGCGCTGGCGCTCGGCCTCGTTGCGCGCGATCCAGGCGGCGGCCGCCAGCACCGAGGTGATCACCATGCCGGCGACCGACGCCGACACGAGTGCGAGCATGCGGCGATAGCGGCGCCGGGCCTCGCGCTGCTTGAGCTCGTCGAGGCCGATGCCCTGCATCCCGGCAATGAGCTTGAGCAGGACGTCGGGCTTGCGGTCCTTGCCCGGTCGCGCGTCCGCCGCGATCGGTTCGCTGCGCTCGCGCGTGAGCTGCCCGTCCTGGCCGATCTTGTGGATCAACGCGTCCGGAAAGCATTCGGTATCTGCGCGCGCCGGATCCGCCGACGCGCCCGGTTCGCCGTCGACGATCAGGCAGAAGATCCGGTGCTCGCGCCCCAGGCGCTTGAAGGTGAGGATCTCCTCGTTGACCCAGCGCGACTTCGCGGCTCTCGGCGAGCAGATCACGATCTGGCACGCCGATTGCTCGAGCGCCGTGATCAGCGTCGAGCCAAGGTTGGTGGCGGTCGCCAGTTCGTCGCGGTCGCGGAATACCGGCGTGAGCCTTTCCGGCACGGGGCCGAACTCGGTGACGGTGCCGACCAGGCGCTTCGGCATCCGGTAGGTTTCGACTCTACGGTGCAGCCACTTGGCCCATTTCTCGTCGCTATGGCTATAGCTGATGAACGCGCGATACTTGAACGGACTGTTCATCGTTTTCGCTTCAATGCGACGCGCTGAAGCTCCTGATCGAGTGCCATTCGATCACTTCCTGCAGCAGCGCGCGTTCCGTCTTCAGCACCACGCGCTCGAGGCTGTTCCAGGTCCGGCAGGAGGCCACCTGCGCGCGGCTGGACCGCAGCAGATCCTGCATTTCCCGGTAGCGCGCCACGCGGCGCTGCAGGTCGTTGATCGAGATGATGGAGATGGCCGCCGCCGCCAGTGCCGGCAGCGAGATCGGCAGGAAGACGTTGGTCGTGCCCGAAATCCACGCCGATGTCCCGAAGTCCAGCGTCATGCTGAGGGCGTAGAACGCCGTGCTCACGAGCGCGAGGACCGTGGTGATCGAAAAAGTCGCCGCCAGCCGCCGGTAGAGGGGGTAAGCGCGATTCACCTGCCGGTCGTAGTAGGCGAGCTGGTCGTCGATGCGCTTCGCCAGGTAGATCTGCTTGAATTCCCCGATCGGCACGGGCCGCGCGGCGGACGATCGGGTATGCAGGACGTACAACGCGCGCGTGAGGCCGCGCGCCCCGGTGAGGTCGAAGTCCTGCAGCAGCGGCGCGGCCCGCGGCAGGCCCCAGGTGGCGAGCGCCGAGCGGCAGAATTCCGCGGCCAGCCGGCAGCGCACCCAGCTGTGGTGCGAATGCATCTTGTGGCGCAGCACCACCGCCGCGCCCAGGGCAAAACTGACACAGAACAGTTCGAGCCAGGGCAGCGCGAGCAGATGCAGGCCGTAGCCGACGGTCGCCGCACCGATGATCGACGCCACGACGTGCGCGACGACCGTCGAGACGATAAGGCGCCGGAACCCCGGGGCGCCGTGAGTCGCGTGGTGGTCGCACTTCTGCTGGAACAGGAATACGTAGTCGGGCGCCTTGAAGGGATTGGTCGACCAGGCACTCGCCGCTTCGGGCAGGCCGTTCAGGTCGGCCAGCACGGGGTCCTCCGGCTCGAGACGGTGCCAGTTTTCCTTGCGCATCTCGTGCGTGTCGGCATCGATGATCATCACGGGCTTGCCGATCGACAGGGCGTACTGCACGACCTCGGCCGTGCCGCCCTTGCCACGCGCGGGATCGCCGTCCCAGAAGGCGAGCAGCACGTCCGCGCCGTTGACCGTCTCGATGCCGCAATCGAGGTAGCTGTCGCGCCGATCGCCGCCCTCGTCGATGATCCGCACATGATCCGCGGTCGCCAGCGCCTCTTCCACGGCCGTCCATTCGTCCGGCGTGAAGTCCTCGGCGAATTCCGCACGCGGCAACGGCAGGATCGCGTGCCAGGACAGGCCGAGCGCCTGCGTCTGCTGCACGAACAGCTGGTCGCTGCCGCGCGCGATCGAGGACAGCGCGATCCATTCGCCCGTGGCTTCGCGGCGAAGCGATTCCAGCGCGCCGCGAATCGCGGCAGCGGCGCCGGCCGCATCGGCGAGGTGCCGGTGGCCGGTGAATCCCACCATGTGGAACGAGGGCAGCCGGCCGGAGGTCGCCATGGGATTTGTAGTTTACCGCTCCTCAGACATTGAAGCGGAAATGCATGACGTCGCCTTCGCGGACGACGTATTCCTTGCCTTCCAGCCTCAGCCGGCCTGCATCGCGCGCGCCCGCCTCGCCCTTGCCGGCCAGGTAATCCGGGAACGCGATGGTCTCCGCGCGGATGAATCCGCGCTCGAAGTCCGTGTGGATGACGCCGGCCGCCTGTGGCGCGCTCGCGCCCGTGCGCACGGTCCAGGCGCGCACTTCCTTCGGTCCCGCGGTGAAGAACGTCAGGAGCCCGAGCAGGCGGTAGCCCGCGCGGATGATGCGGTCGAGTCCCGCCTCCGCGAGGCCGAGGTCGGCGAGGAAAGCCGCGCGGTCGGCCTCGTCCAGCTCCGAAATCTCGGCCTCGATCGCCGCGCAGACCGCAACGACCTCGGCGCCCTCCGCTTGCGCGAGCGCGGCCAGCGCATCGAGGTGCGGATTGCCGGTGAAGCCCTTCTCGTCCACGTTCGCGACGTACATGACGGGCTTCGCGGTCAGCAGCGACAGTTCGCGGTCAGCAGCGACAGTTCGCGCAGACGCTCGCGCTCGAACTGGTCGAGCGCCATCGCGCGCACCGGCGCTCCGTCGTCGAGCTGCTTGCGCATCCGGCCGAGCGAGTCGCGCCAGCGAATCGCGTCCTTGTCCATGGCCTTCGCCATCTTCTCGGCGCGCTGCAGCGCGCGCTCGACGGTCTCGAGGTCGGCGAGCGCAAGCTCGGTGTTGACGATCGCGACGTCGGAGGCGGGATTCACGCGGCCCGACACGTGCACGACGTCCGGGTCGTCGAAGCAGCGCACGACGTGCGCGATGGCGTCCACCTCGCGGATGTGCGCCAGGAACTTGTTGCCGAGGCCCTCGCCTTGCGAGGCGCCGGCGACCAGGCCGGCGATGTCCACGAACTCGACCGTGGTCGGCACGATCTTCTCGGGTTTCGCAATTGCGGCGAGCTGGCCGAGGCGCGGATCCGGCACCGGCACGATGCCGATATTCGGGTCGATGGTGCAGAACGGGTAGTTCTCGGCGGCGATGCCGGCGCGCGTCAGCGCATTGAACAGCGTCGACTTGCCGACGTTCGGGAGCCCGACGATGCCGCAGCGAATGCCCATCAATCCTCCGCCGCCGGCGGCGCCGCGTGCAACCGGTTCATCATCTTCTCGGCTCCATCGGTGAGGAGTCGCGGAAACTCGGCGACCGCGAGCTCGATCGATTCTTTGATCAGGCGTTCCTCGATTGCGCTCGGCCGTTCGAGCACGTAGCCGATCACGAGGTCGCGGTGGCCCGGATGGCCGATGCCGAGCCGCAGGCGCCAGAAGTCCTCGCCGATGTGGGCGATGAGATCTTTCATGCCGTTGTGCCCGCCCGCGCCGCCGCCGCGCTTGAGGCGCGCGACGCCCGCCGGCAGGTCGAGTTCGTCGTGCACGACCAGCACCTGCTCGGACGGGACCTGGAGGTAGTCGCAAAAAGCGCGCACCGGCTGGCCGCTGCGATTCATGTAGCCCATCGGCTTCAGGAACCACAGCGGCACGCCCGCGATTTCGCCCTTGCCGACCTCCGCGTTGTAGCGCCGCTCCTGCCGCAGTCGCAGCTCGTGGCGGCGCGCCAACTCGTCGACGAACCAGAAACCCGCGTTGTGGCGCGTGCCTTCGTGTTCGGCGCCCGGATTGCCGAGCCCGACGACCAGTTTCAGCGGAAGTCCGGCCAAAGCGCCTTACTTCTTGTCGCCCTTCTTGGCGCCCTTGTCGTCCTTCCCGCCCTTGGCAGCCGCACCCTT
>JANNKZ010000547.1:0-1983 GCA_031396515.1 Gammaproteobacteria bacterium | reverse complement strand
GGGAACGGCTGGATGCCGATCTCAATGCCCTCGCCGTCGTCGGCCGGACGGATCGTGAAGTCCGAGGACTGCCAGTTGACCAGCATCGCGTCGGGCAACACGTTGTAGGTACGCCAGAACCGGCCGTCGAAATCCTCCGGCCGCTCGTCCTGGGCGACGAACCGGGTCTGGTCGATGACGATGTCGCCCTCGATGACGCGCAGTCCCGTCTGGCGCAGGTCCGTGATGAAGCGCCACCAGCGCTCGATCGTCAGCAGCGGATCGCCGCCGCCCTGCAGGTAGAGATTGCCCTTGAGAACGCCCTTGACCACGGGTGCGTCTGCCCAGGCACGCGTCTTCCACGTGTAAGCAGGGCCGAGCAGGTCGAGTGCGGCCCAGGTCGGCAGCAGCTTCATGGTTGAGGCCGGCGCCCTCGGCACGTCCGAATTCAAGTCGACCAGCGTCGCGCCGGTAGCGACATCGCGGACCATCACCGTGACGTCGCTCTCCGGGACGAGCTGCTGGTTCAGGACCGCGCGCGGACGCGGCGGCAGGTCGGCCGCAATGCATGGCGCCGCGACGAGCGACGCGCCGATCAGGATGCCCCGGATGCCCAGCGTCATTTGGTGCAATACTAATGTGCATGGCTGCAACTTGCAGTGGCCGCGGCAGTCAGAGCGCAGCATCCCAGTCGATACCGGAGCGACGATGAAGATTCCGATGCGCTGGTTCCCGATGCTCGTGACGACGTTCGTGCTCGCCGCCTGCGGATCGCAGGCGCCATCCGAACAGGATTCCCGGACGAACGATGCCGACGTTGCGCAGTCCATGGCGGAGACCGCCACGAATCCGGCCGGCGGTCCGCCGCCGGCAGCGATCGTGGGCGGACTGCCCGATTTTGCGCCGCTCGTCGACGCGTACGGTCGCGCGGTTGTCAACGTCACCTCGGTGGTGGCGCGCCAGCCCGTCGGCCGCACGCCCGGCCTGGTGCCCGACGATCCTCTGAACGAATTCTTCGGCCAGTTCGGCTTCGGCGGGCCGCGCGAGGCGCCGCCGGCGGCCCGCGGTGAGGGTTCCGGATTCCTGATCAGCGCGGACGGCTATGTCCTCACGAATGCGCACGTGGTCGAACAGGCGCGCGAGGTAACGGTGCGCACGACCGACCGGCGCGAGTACCGCGCGAAAGTGATCGGCGCGGATCCGCGCACCGATGTCGCGGTGCTCAAGATCGACGGCAAGGACCTGCCGCACGTTCGCATCGGCAGCCCGACCGGGTTGAAAGCCGGCGAATGGGTCATCGCGATCGGCTCGCCGTTCGGATTCGACAACTCGGTCACCGCGGGCATCGTCAGCGCGACTGCGCGCTCGCTACCGGGCGACGCGTACACGCCTTTCATCCAGACCGACGTCGCGATCAATCCCGGAAATTCCGGCGGGCCGCTCTTCAACCTGCGCGGCGAAGTCATCGGCATCAACTCGCAGATCTACAGCCGCACCGGCGGCTACCAGGGCGTGTCGTTCGCGGTCCCGATCGACGTCGCGATCAACGTCAAGAACCAGCTGGTCGCGAGCGGCCGCGTCGAGCGCGGCCGCATCGGCGTGACGATCCAGGACGTAAACCAGGCGCTCGCGGACTCCTTCCGGCTGTCGCGGCCGCGCGGCGCGCTGGTGAGCCAGGTTGAGGAGGGCGGGCCCGGGGACAAGGCGGGACTGAAGCCCGGCGACGTGATCCTCGCCGTGGATGGCCGCACGGTCGAACGTTCGAGCGAATTACCGCCGGCGATTGCCGCGATCAAGCCGGGCAAGCAGGTGACGCTCCGGATCTGGCGCAACAAGTCCGAGCGCGACGTCAAGATCAAGATCGGCGAACTCGAAGATGAACCCGCGATCGCCTCGCTTGGGGCGCCGGGCAATTCGGAGGCCGGCAAGCTCGGTCTCGCCGTGCGCCCGTTGACCGGCAGCGAACAGCAGCGCCTGCGCACGATCGGCCGGCTGGTCGTTGAG
>JANNKZ010000518.1:0-1565 GCA_031396515.1 Gammaproteobacteria bacterium | reverse complement strand
GACCGCGGACACGGCGCCGAGCACGATGATCCCGCGATACGGCGTGAGGAATTTTGCGTGCACGTGGCTGAAAGCCCCGGGCAGCATGCCGTCGCGTGACATCTGGAAGGTGATGCGCGACTGGCCGTAGGCATTGACGAGGAGCACCGATGCGAGCCCCATCAGCGCACCGACCTTGACGAAGATCGCCACGCCCGGGTGGCCCATGCGGTCCACCGCGAGTGCAACGGGATCCGCGACGCCGAGCTCGCGGTAGGGCACGACGCCGGTTAGGACCGCAGCGACCGCGAGATAGAGCGCGGTGCAGACGACCAGCGCGCCGAGGATGCCGATCGGCATGTCGCGCTGGGGATTGCGGGACTCCGAGGCCGCCGTCGATACCGTCTCGAATCCGAGGTACGCGAAGAACAGGATCGACGCGGCCCGCACGATGCCCGGCCAGCCGAACGCAAACTCACCTTCGTTCGGCGGGATGAACGGCTCCCAGTTGCCGGGGTCGATGGCGCCGACGCCGACGGTGATGACGACCGCGAGCACCGCGACTTTCACGACGACCAGGAAGGCGTTCACGCCGGCCGATTGCCGCACACCCGCGCAGAGCACGGCCGTCACGGCCGCGATCGCGAGCATGGCGAGAAGATTGAACGAGAATCCCCCGCTCCCGCCGACCAGCGGCGTGGAGAGCCAGGCCGGCACGGCCAGCCCGAAATCGCGCAGCAGGCTCACGAGGTAACTCGAGAAGCCGACGGCGAGCGTCGAGGATGCAAGCGTGTACTCGAGCATCAGGATCCAGCCGAGGCCCCAGGCGAACACTTCGCCGAGCGCGGCGTAACAGTAGCTATAGGACGAGCCGGATACCGGGATCGTGGACGCGAGTTCCGCATAGCAGAGCGCCGTGAGTGCGCAGGCCGTCCCCGCGATCACGAACGAGATCATGACGGCCGGGCCCGCGAAGTTCGCGGCGGCGGTGCCGGGCAGCACGTAGATGCCCGCGCCCAGGATGCAGCCGATGCCGAACAGCACGAGATGCATCGGTCCGAGTGCACGGTGCAAGCCGTGCGACTTGGCTTCCGCCTGCAGCGTCTCGATCGACTTGCAGGCAAACGGACCGGTTGAATTGCGGGTGCCCGCGGACATGGCTGCCACCTCGCCGTAAACCACATTTCATAGCAAAGACCGGGGCTCTCAATTGCCTTGCGCGGGTCCGAATCCATCGCAGGCGGGCCAGAGCACTACACGAAGCCGGAAGCGTCTGATATTAAGTCGATTCTGCGTGAATCGAGGAGAAACGACATGTCATACAGATTATCGGCCGCGGCGTTCATCGTAGCAGCGATCGCGGCATCGCCGCTGCAGGTCGCGGGCGCCACGGGCCTTGCCACCTGCGACTCGGGCTCGCCGGACAAATGGCAGTCGAAAGAGAAGCTGACTGAAATACTGAAAGCGAAGGGCTGGGAAGTCCGCAACGTCAAGGTGGACGGCGGATGCTACGAGGTCTACGCGATCGATGAGAAGAAGGAACGCGTCGAGGCGTACTTCCATCCGGTCACGCTGGAGCGCGTGGA
>JANNKZ010000513.1:0-2279 GCA_031396515.1 Gammaproteobacteria bacterium | reverse complement strand
CTCGACAACATCGTGCTGTTCCCGCGCATCAAGAGCGGTCCGACCTCCATCTATCTGGTCCGCACCGAGCCGGGGCGCCGCGACGCCGTGATGCGCGAGATCGATGCGAAGCTCGGCGACTCGAATCCGGGCCGCCTGCTGCGCTGGGTCCGGCCGTTCGACTACTTCATCCACCAGTCTTATCTCGACGACCGCAACATGGCGATCTTCCTGGTGAGCGTGACCGGTGCGCTGCTCGCGATCACCGCACTCGGCATCTTCGGGCTCGCGACCTTCAACGTCTCGACGCGCATCCGCCAGATCGGCACGCGCCGCGCGGTCGGCGCCCGCAAGCTCGACATCGTGCGGCACTTCCTGGTCGAGAACTGGATGGTCACGTCGGCGGGCATCGTCGCCGGTTGCGGCGCGGCGCTCGGCATCGGCTACTGGATCTCGGTGAAGTACGAACTGCCTCGGCTCGACCTCTATTACCTGGTCGGCGGCGTGTTCACGATCTGGCTGATCGGGCTGGTCGCGGCCCTGCAGCCGGCGCGGCGCGCCTCGGCGATCTCCCCTGCGGTCGCGAGCCGGACGGTCTGAACCGCGCCATGCGCCGCCTGGCATCGATCCTGGCCTTGGTGCTGGCGGCATCGGGCGCGTCTGCAGAGGACTCTCCGCGATCGGGGCGCCTGTACGACGAACTCGCCGCGATGGATCGCGAACTCTTCGACGCCGCCTTCGTGCATTGCGACGGCGCGAAGTTCAGCGCGATTTTCACGGAGGATGCCGAGTTCTACCATGATCGCGACGGCGCGATGACCGGAAAGCAGGTGACCGAGCTCCGCGGCTGCCCCAGGGACCAGGGCGTCAGCAGGATCCTGGTCGAGGGCAGTCTCGAGGTTTATCCCATCAAGGATTTCGGCGCGATCCAGACGGGTCGCCACCTGTTCAAGACGGCCGGCCAGGAAGACGTCGGAATCGCGAAATTCGTTCACCTGTGGCGATACAGTGACGGACAATGGCGGTTGGCACGGGTCCTGAGTTTCGATCACCGCCTCATGACGGACCAGGATCGGAAGCCGTCGCCGGCCGCGCAGCCGTAGTCCCATGGAGTTTGCAACCGTTCCGGGAGTCCGTGCATCGAAAGCCATGAAGGACCAGGACGCACAGGGACTCCACGACAGCTTGGGCGAGCGGACCGTACTCGTCATCGACGATAGCGAAGCCGTGCGCACGGCTCTGGACGTGCTCCTGTCCATGCACGGCGCGCGGGTGATCGGCGCCGATTCCGCCGAGACGGGCCTCGACGCCCTGGCGCGCGAATCCGTCGACCTCGTCGTGCAGGACATGAACTTCCGGCGCGAGGCGACCTCGGGCGAAGAGGGCGTCGCGCTCTTCCGCCACATCCGCTCGCAGCACCCGGACCTGCCGGTGATCCTGCTGACTGCGTGGACCCAGCTCGAGACGGCAGTCGAGCTCGTCAAGGCCGGCGCCTCCGACTACGTCGCGAAGCCCTGGGACAACGCGCGACTCCTGACGACGGTGCGGAACCTCCTCGACCTGCACACGGCGCGCGCCGAGAACCGCGCGATCCGCCGCCAGCGGGCGGCCGCGCGCGCAGAACTCGCCGGCCGCTTTGAACTGAAGGGGCTCGTCTACGAAAGCGACACGATGCACGCGCTCGCCTGGACCGCGGCGCGCATCGCGCACGCCGACGTGCCGGTGCTGATCAGCGGCCCGAACGGCGCCGGCAAGGAAGTGATCGCCGACATCGTGCATGCGAACTCCGCCGTGAAGGCCGGCCCCTACGTGAAGGTGAATCTCGGCGCGCTGCCGGACACGCTGATGGAAGCGGAACTGTTCGGCACCGAGGCCGGCGCTTTCACCGGCGCGAAGGCGCGCACCGGGCGTTTCGAGGCCGCGGACGGCGGCACGATCTTCCTCGACGAGCTCGGCAACCTGTCCGCGCTCGGCCAGGCGAAGCTCTTGCGCGTGCTGCAGACCGGCGAGTTCGAGCGGCTCGGCTCGAACACGACGCGCAGGACCCGCGCGCGCGTGATCGCGGCGACCAATGCCAACCTGTCGCAGCTCATCAAGGAAGGCCGCTTCCGCGAGGACCTGTTCTACCGCCTGAACGTGATCGAACTCGAAGTGCCGCCGCTCGCCGCCCGGCAGGAGGACATCCTGCCGCTCGCACACCACTTCCTGGAGCCGGGATTCCGGCTGTCGCAGGACGCGCCGCGCGCGCTGGCGCGCTACCACTGGCCCGGCAACGTGCGCGAACTGCGCAATGCCATTCA
>JANNKZ010000307.1:0-3509 GCA_031396515.1 Gammaproteobacteria bacterium | reverse complement strand
GAATAGCAGGGCAAAAAAAACCGCCCGTCCCTGGGGAACGGGCGGTCATTCGACAGGGATCAGGACAGGTCAGGCTCGCCGTCTTTTACCGGGATGCGGTCGCCCGGGTCGCGGTCCATGCGAACCGTGCGCTGCTGGCCATCCAGTTCATACGTGACGTCGTAACCGTTCAGCGAACGATTCGTGTCGTACACGGTGACGCAACGTTCCTCGGTCTTCGCCTCGACGTTGTTTTCCTGGATCTTCTTCTGGATCTTGCTGCCGGCATAGCCGCCAGCCGCTGCACCGGCGACCGTCGCCGCGGTGTTGCCGCTGCCGCTACCGACCTGGTGACCGAGGACGCCGCCCACCACCGCGCCAATCGCGGCGCCGGCAATGCGTTTTTCATCCTTAACGGGCGCCTGCTCCAGCACGGTCTCGTCGCCGCAGACTGCGCGCGGAGTCTTGATCACTTCGTACGCGGGCTCGACTGCGACCACGGTCGCGTAATCCTGCAGGGGGTTGAATCCGCTGTTCGCGGCAATGGCACCCGCTGCGGTCACGACGACCGCGCCGACGATCACTCCGGCCAATACTGAATTGTTCACTGCTCAACTCCTTCGCGGCCTTCACCAACCGCTTGTCGATTGTTTACATGAACAGAAATAGCCTGAATACGCAACGCCCGGTAGTACGCCACGTCGCGCATCGGAGACGTAGGACTTCGTTACCCGGCGCATTCACAAGCGCTGACACGGCGCGATCTGCCGCGATCAACAACCGAGCAGCGCGCGTAGCCGGTAGTGCTTCAGCACGAGCCTCTGGAACTCCCGTTCGCTCGCCGCGCATTTCGCGACAACGATCCGCGCGAGCGCGCGTAATTCGTTGCGGCTCCAATGGCCGTGTGCCGTTAATGCGAGCACGAGTCCCGCCCAGTGCTCCATGCCCGATCGTGCCGCCGCGGCCGGTGCGATGCCAAGCCGCGCAGCAGCCTCACGCATCGCGGCCGCCTGCCGACGTTCGGGATCGGCGTCGCTGAATCGGTCGAGCGCCTGCACCGCGGCGGTGAGCCACTCCTCCGTGCGCAGCAGTTTCGCCTCACGCGCCGGATCGAGCGACAGAAAAACATGCGAAGCGGCAAGGGCGCGCAGCGTGCGATCGGAACTTCGATGCGCGGCTCGTCGCGCCTTGCGCGCGAGTTCCCGCGCCGCCAGCCGGCGGGCCGCCGCCGACCGCGGCCGGAATCCCTGGCGGTGATAGAACCACCAGGCACCGGATTCGATGCCTTCCTCGTTGCCCTGACCGAGCTGGTAGGGCTCGATGCTGAACTCGTCGCAGCAGAAGACGCAGCGCGTGGCCGCGATCAGGCGCGCGAATACCCAGGCCGCGATACCCTTGCGGAATTCCGGAAAGAGGTTGAACGATACCGCCGCGTGGCGCCCGAGCACGTCGAGCTGGATGTAGCCGATGGGCACACCGTTCCGGAGCACGAGGCCGCCGTAGGCTGCCGGCAGCAGCGCGCGCCGCGGCGCTGCGGCGCCGATCATAGCGAACGCGAGGCCGTCGCCGTCGTCGACCAGGAAAGTATCGCGCGCATTCGGGTACTGGAATACGGCGAGGTCGCGTTCGCGTGTGATCATCGAAATGCGAGCGAGCCGGATCAGCGCCGCCGCCGCAGCGCTACCGAGTGACGTGATGCGCCTGGGCGCGCGCAGCGCTTCCCGGCGGAGGTCCGGGCGCGGTCCGTGCGATCGGCCGCCGCCATGATGGATGTCACGCGCCGGGAATCTGGCGGTCGTTCGCTCCGGTGTGCCGCGGCCGGAGCGCAGCAGGAAGGGCGGATCGACGCGATCGAAAAACGTCTCGCGGCTCGCCTCGTCCCATGGCAGTGCGGCGACCAGCCCGATCAGGAAGTCCGCATCGCCCACGTCTCGCGGCCGCAGGCGATCGAGCACCGCGAGCGTGGGCTTTGCCTGCCGTTGCAGCCATTCGGCGCGCGTCACGTCGAGCAGCGCCGGCAGCACGTCCAGGATGGCGCGCGCGTGATCGGGATCGTCGCGTTCGATGACCAGCGCGCCCGGCCAGCTGCGCGAGATCCAGCGCGCCGTCGGCCAGAAGAAACGGTAGGGCGTGTCGGTGCCGGCGATGCCGGTGCCGGCGAGCGACTGGCGGAAACGGCGCAGGTCGGTGCGCCGGGAGAAGCCGCGAATCATCCGGCGCACACGGGCGTGTACGCGGCGATCGTCGGGAAATGCGTCGAGGTACTCCAGCAACTCGTGCAATCGCGACACCTGCCGTGCGGTCCGCAGGTGACCGCCGGCGAGCAGGCGGAGAAGAACGAGCTTGCGCGCGGCGAGGCCGGGCCCGTGACGCCTGCCGATGCGCTCGAGCGATGCGAGCGCGCTTACCGCATCCCGTCGATTCACGGCTCGATCCTAGCAGGGCCCCTGCGTTAGAGTAGCGCCCGATGGAGAGTCGATGGTTCGCAGGATTGCTGATCGCGGCGTTGGCGGCCGCCCCGGCGCGCGCGGAGAGCGGTCTCGACCGGCACGCCGCTTCGCGTTTCGCGGCGCTCGCGCTCCATTGCGTGCACCTGGAATACCCGAACAAGATCTCGCACGTACTTGCCGGCGACGCTGACGTGCGGCCACCGCGCGAATTGACGCCGGTGTTCTATGGTTGCTTCGACTGGCATTCGTCGGTGCATGGGCATTGGCTGCTCACGCGCCTGGTCCGGCTGCATCCGGAGGCCGAGTTCGCGGCGCCTGCGCGTGCGGCTCTTGCCGCGAGCTTCACGCCTGCAAACGTCGAAAAGGAACTGGCCTACCTTCGCGGTGCGGGCCGGGTTTCCTTCGAACGTCCTTATGGGCTCGGCTGGCTCCTGCAGCTCGCCGCCGAATTGCGCAGCTGGCAGGATCCCGACGCCGCACGTTGGACTGCAATCCTGCGACCACTCGAACTGGAAGCCGCCAACCGCATCCGCGCCTGGCTGCCGAAATTGCACTATCCGATCCGCATCGGCGAGCACGCCCAGACGGCTTTCGCTTTCGGGCTGATCCGCGACTGGTCGGTCGCCGCGGGAGATGCGGAGATGCTCGCCCTGATTGATGCGCGCAGCCGCGATTACTACCTGAAGGATGGCGCCTGTCCGCTCGCCTACGAACCATCTGGCGAGGATTTTCTCTCGCCGTGCCTGGCGGAGGCCGACCTGATGCGCCGCGTGCTGGCGCCGGGCGAGTTCGCCACGTGGCTGAAGTCTTTCCTGCCTCAGTTGCCGCGCGACGGCTCTGCCGCCTGGCTCGAGCCCGGCATCGTTACCGACCGCCAGGATCCGAAGCTCGCGCACATCGACGGGCTCAACCTGAGCCGTGCCTGGATGCTGCACGGCATTGCCGCGGGACTGCCGGTGAAGGATCCACGCCGCGCGGCGCTTGTGAGTGCCGCCGCACGACATGGCGAAGCCGCGCTGCCCGCCGTGACCGGCGAGCACTACGAAGGCGGACACTGGCTTGGTAGTTTTGCGGTTTACC
>JANNKZ010000506.1:0-10965 GCA_031396515.1 Gammaproteobacteria bacterium | reverse complement strand
GTTCCACCTGATCGTCGGCATGCTGCACCTGTTCGGATTCCGCCTGCCCGAAACGCACAAGCTGTATTACCTGGCTCGCAATTTCACGGAGTTGTGGCGCCGGATAAACATTTACTGGAAGGACTTCATGATGTCCTTCGTCTTTTACCCGGTTTACTTCAAGGTGAAGAAACTGGGCCCGGCGATGTCGGTCGCAATCGCGACCTCGGCTGTTTTTGCCATGACCTGGCTGCTGCATTCCTATCAATGGTTCTGGCTGCGCGGCGGTTTTCCGGTAACGTCGCAAGACATCCTTTTCTGGGGCCTGCTCGGCGCACTGGTCGTGTATGGGGCGGTGCGCGAACTGAATGCGCCGCCCAAGGCTCGCCGTGCAACTGCCGGATGGAGCCTGCGGGAAGGCCTGCGCGTCGCCTTGACCTTCACGTTCTTCTGCTTTCTGTGGTCGCTGTGGAGTGCGCAATCTGTCGGTGAGTGGATCTGGACGCTGGGTGCAGCCGCTGTGATTGACACGAAAGGTATCGTGCTGTTCGGGCTCGCCTTCGCGACGCTCACGATTCTCGGCGGCCGTCACCGCGACGCAGCGTCGACCAGCCGGCCGGTGGTGCGCACGGTCGTGCCGCTGGTGATTCTATTGCTCTTGATGGCGCCCGGCGTCGATCGCATCCTGCCGCGAGCCGCGACCGAAAGCGTTGCAGCGCTCCGGAGCTCCGGCCTCAATGACCAGGATGCCGACCTGCAGCATCGCGGCTATTACGAACAGCTCGATGTCCGCGCCCGCCTGACGACGCAGGACCAGGCCGTGCCCGGCGCGCGCCGGCAGGACTGGCGTGACCTGCAAAGTACCGGCGCATTGCGGCTGCGGAATGACTTCATGGAGCGCGACCTGCTGCCGTCGCGACAAGCCGTCTGGAATGGCCATTCATTCAGCACCAACCGTTTCGGCATGCGGGATCGCGACTATGCGTACGACAAGCCGCCGGGTACGTTCCGCATCGCCTTGCTCGGCCCGTCGCACGTCATGGGAAATGGCGTCGGCGACGGTGAGACTTTCGAAGCGCTGGTCGAGGAGCGACTGAACCGGGATTTCGCGCTGCCCGGCGTGAAACGGTTCGAGATCCTGAATTTCGGCGTGGATGGCCATTGCCTGACGCAACAACTGAGCATGCTGGAAAAGCGCGCGAGCCGGTTCGATCCGGACGTCGTCGTGATGACGACACACGAACGGAACCAGACGGCGACGCAGGCATACGTGTATCGGATCCTGATTCGAGGCATTCCATCGCCGTATCCCGAGTTCGACCAGATGCTCGCCGTGGCCGGGCTCGAGCATGCGGGCGACGGGAAAGTGCCGGTGCCGTTCGAATCGTGGCGTAGGGCTGCCCGTGCGGTGGGCCTGGATCCGCGCATGCCGGGCGCGGAGATCAAGGCACGGATTCGCCGCATTGGCGGCGATGTTTCCGCATGGACCGTTGCCCGCTTTGCGCGCCGCGCGCGGGAATCGGGTGCGAGGCCTCTCCTGCTCGCGCTGAACGCGGTCATCGAGCGCCCATCGCGTGAGTTGCCGGATGCGGACGCAATCGACAAGGCGGAGCTTCCCGTCATTGACCTGCTCGGCGCGTACGACGACCAGGACAGCCAGACACTCCGGGTCGCCTCGTGGGATAACCATCCGAATGCGGCCGGCCATCGCGTGATTGCCGACCGCCTGTACCCAGAGTTGAGCGATTTCATTTCAAGGGAGTTCGGGGGCACATGAACGACGTCAAGACAGTTCTCCGCAGTTTCATCCTCGAGAACCTGCTGCCCGGAGAAAACCCGGGCAATCTGACCGACGATACGGAGCTGAAGGAGAGCGGCATCCTCGACTCCATGTCAACGCTGAAACTCGTCACTTTCCTCGAGGATCAGTACAAGATCGAATTCGCCGCCAACGACCTGGAGCCCGGCAACCTGTCGTCGATCGCGTCGCTCGAGCGACTGGTCCGTTCCAAACTATGAGCCTCGCGGCATTGCTGGAGGGCAGCCCGACGTTCGCCGTGCGAGCGGAAGGCACCGAGCTTGGGCAACCGGAACTGGCAAAGCGCTCGGATGCCGTCAAAAACCGCCTCTGGCAGCTCGGCGTTCGGCCTGGCGACCGCGTCGGCCTGCGTCTGCGCAAGTCGCCGGATGCCGTGGTCGCGATATTCGGCACGTTGAAGGCCGGAGCCGCCTATGTGCCGGTGGACGCCACCTCGCCGGCCGCGCGCGGCGCCTATATCCTCAACGACTGCCAGGTCAAGGCAGTCATCACGGAGGAGACACTCCGCCCCGCACTGCAGGCCGAACTGGATGCGCTGTCGGCCAGTCCGGCATTCATCGATCCGCGGGACATACCCGCCGCGCCGGACGTTCCGACCGTGCACGCGCAGCCGGACGACGTTGCCTACATCCTGTACACCTCCGGATCGACCGGCAAGCCAAAGGGCGTGGTGCTCTCGCACCGCAACGCTTTGAGCTTCCTGGACTGGTGCTCCAGCATCTTCCGGCCAACCGCGGACGATGTCTTCTCTTCGCACGCACCGTTTCATTTCGACCTGTCGATCCTCGACCTGTTTCTGCCCGCCAAGCATGGCGCGAAGCTCGTATTGATCAACGAGGAACTGGGCAAGGATCCGATGCGCCTCGCGGCGGCGATTGCCGAGGAACGGATCACCCACTGGTACTCGACGCCGTCGATACTCACGCTGCTGTGCGAGTTCGGAAAACTCGACCGCCATGACTGCTCTGCCTTGCGGGCCGTGCTGTTCGCGGGCGAGGTGTTCCCGGTGCCGAAATTCCGGGCGATCCGCGAGCGCTGGCCGCAGGCACGCTACTTCAATCTCTATGGCCCGACGGAGACCAACGTCTGCACCTGGTACGAGGTGCCCGGCGACGGCTCCTGGCAGACACGCGACACGTTCCCGATCGGGCGACCCTGCCCGCCGAACCTCAGCCGCGTAGTTGACGAGCATGGCGAAGACGTTCCGACAGGCGTCGCCGGGGAACTGGTGATCAACGGACCGAATGTCATGCAGGGTTACTGGAACCGGCCCGAGCTGACGGCAGCCTCCTTCATCGCGGACGCAGCCGGCCGGCAGTGGTACCGCACCGGCGACATCGTCACCGCAGAAGCGGATGGGGCCTACACCTATCGTGGCCGGCGGGATCGCATGGTCAAGCGGCGTGGTTACCGTGTCGAACTGGGCGAAATCGAGGCGGCGCTACTGCGCCATCCCGACGTTCGCGAAGCGGCCGTCGTCGCCACGCGCGATGACGACTGGGGCGTGCGCATCGCGGCCTTCGTGAGTTGCCACGCGGGCCGCACATTGAGCATCATCGGCCTCAAGTCGCACTCGTCGAGCCAGCTTCCTCCCTACATGATTCCCGACGTGTTCCGTAAGGTCGACGCGCTGCCGCGCACGTCGACGGACAAGGTCGATCTGCAGACGCTGGCTGCGAGCCTGTAACGGGATTACGTTGACGTGTATACCGAACTGAGTGAGGACCGGCAAAAGCTGCAGGACGCAGCAATCGCCTTCGCGCGCGGCTCGCTCGGCAAGGACATGATCCGGCGCGACCGCGAAGGCGAGTTCGACCGGGAGGCCTGGCGGCGCTGTGCCGAGTTCGGCGTGCTCGGGATGCCCGTTCCGGCCGAATACGGCGGCATGGGGCTCGGACTGACCGACCTGCTGGCAGTCATGGAAGGCCTCGGCCGCGGCACCCGGGATCAGGGCCTGCTGTTTTCGCTGAATGCCCACCTGTGGACCAATACGATCCCGATCCTGCGGTTCGGCACGGATGCACAGAAGGAACGCTATCTGCGCCCGCTGTGCGACGGCTCGCTGATCGGGGCCAACGGCGCGTCGGAGCCGGATGCCGGCTCCGACATATTCGGGCTGCGAACCCGTGCAACGCCGGATGGCGATCATTACGTGCTTAACGGCGCGAAAACGTTCGTCACGAACGCACCGGTTGCGGACCTGTTCGTCGTTTATGCGACCGTCAATCCGGCCCTTGGGGCGACCGGCATCACCGCCTTTATCGTCGAACGCGGTACACCCGGGCTTGCCGTCAGCCGCAAGCTCGACAAGATGGGTCTGAGGACGTCGCCGATGGCGGAGATCGTGTTCGAGGACTGCCGGCTGCCGGCCACGCAACGACTTGGCCGCGAAGGCCGCGGCGTTCCGGTCTTCGAGTGCTCGATGGAATGGGAGCGGGGGTGCATTCTCGCGAGTTGCCTGGGCGCGATGGAGCGCCAACTCGAGGATTGTCTGGCGCATGCGCGCAGCCGCAAACAGTTCGGCAAGTCGATCGGCAAGTTTCAGTCGGTGGCCAACAAGCTCGTCGACATGCGCATCCGGATCGACACCTGCCGGCCACTGATTTACCGGATCGGTGCTCTGAAGGATGCCGGGCGCGACGCGACGATGGAGGCGGCGATCGCGAAGCTGCACATCTCCGAATGCTTTGTGAAGTCCTGCCTCGATGCGATTCAGGTGTTCGGCGGCTACGGCTACATGACCGAACAACAGGTTGAGTGCGACCTGCGGGATTCAGTCGGCAGCACGCTGTATTCCGGCACCTCGGAAATCCAGCGAAATATCATCGCGCGGGGCCTGGGGCTCTAGCCGGACTGCCATCGGGAACCAGCGCCGGTCAACCGCGATTCGCCGCCATTCAGGGAGCGACGCTCCGGTAACGAATGGCCTCGGCGAGCTGATCTGCGACCTTGGCGTGGCCTTGTGCGCGCATGTGGTCGTCGATGGAAAAGAAGTCGCCACTATCGAGAGCCGGCACCAGCAGGGAAATGCCGGCGGCCGCCAGCCGGTCAGCCGACAGGTGAGTACCGATTCCAGGACCGTTGATCGCCACCACGATCACGCGACGATTGCGCAACACGCGGTGGGACTCGAGCGCGTGCAGGAACGCATCCGTGGGACTGGCGGCTCCTGTGCCGTCGTTCGTTCGTTTCCCCGCAAGCCGCTTCCAGACGTCCTTCCAGAAGAGTCGCAACAGCAAACCGGCGACCGGCATCGCGGATACGGGTGTCGGCTGGTAGGCAAACAAGGCGTCGAGTTCGTCAACTTGATAGGGACCGACGCGACCCGATTCCATGAAGTGTCGGCCCTCTGCCAGATCGTTGTCGCAATACTGGATGATCACGAGATCGTCCGGTTCGAGCGCGAAGTCGCGCTCCAGCCGCAGCAGCTCGCGCGGCGTGCCGTAGCTGGACACGGCGAGATTGACGGTGCGGTAGGCGTGCGCGGAGGCGAGCACGCTGGCAAAGGTTTCATGGTCCTCGACGCCCCAACCCATGGCGTGCGAATCGCCGACGATGATGAGCCGGGGCGTGCGCGCCGTCAGCTCCACCGGCGGCGGAGAGTCCGGCGTCCGTCGCGCACCGCGCGCATCAAAGTGCATGGTCGTCCGGAACTCGGCGTTCGCGAACACGCAGCTGCCGGGTCGCGGGCGATACAGCAGATCCGGGTCGAAGACGACGCACTCCGGCACCGTGTGCCAGTGTGTTCGGGTATGCCAGTAGGCGGCGCGGGTCAGGGTCCGGATCAGGGCCGGCGCGTCGGCAATACGGGCGGGCTCGTGCAGTATCGCCGTCACCCACGCGCCTGTGGCGACGAGCGCGATCAACGCAATGAGCACGAACGCCGGCGTCAGCAGCAGCGTGTGCTTGATCGCGGCGCTGATCCAGTTCGAACTCATTCCAGAAAACGAGCGCCAGCGATCGGGAATGCTTCGTTTTGTCCAGACTGCAATGGCCGACCGCCCGCACAACCGGCGCTGCATTGCCTGCATCTGGTCATCGTTGAACGGATTATGCCTGCTTTGCCCAGGACCTGTAGGACGACGCCCGATACCCCACCAAGCTCCGACGCTGCTAAAAAGATCCCGTCCTCGAAGAGGAGGGCATTGATTCACCCGGGAGGTCCGAATGAATCGGTCCCACGGGGCACAGCCGATTTTCATCGTCGGGGTCGAGCGTTCGGGAACGATGATGCTGCGTCTGATGCTCAACGAGCATCCCGATATCACGATCCCTCGCGAATCGTGGTTTCTCATCGACCTGATGGACAGCTTGCCGCGCACCGGCACTCTGAACGACCGTCAGCGCGAACGCGCAATTCATCTTATGGTCCGCCATCCACGGTGGCGCGACATGGAAATTGAAGACCGCGAGTTTGCCGGTCGCGTCCGGAGTCTCAGCCTGCCGACACTTGCCGATGTCATCGATACCGTCTACCGCATCCAGCTCCTGCGGATCGGCAAGACGCGCTGGGGCGACAAGACGCCCGGCTCCTGATCGAGATCGATCGCTTGCGGCAGGTATTTCCGAAGGCCCAGTTCATCCACCTGATCCGCGACGCCCGCGACGTCAGCCTGTCGCTCTGGCGCAAGGGCTGGTTCGGCCCGCACCTGCGCGATGCCGCCCGGCACTGGGCGAAGAACATGCGTACAGGGATCGAACAGGGCCGACGGCTGCCGCCGGGCAGCTACCATGAAATCCATTACGAGGACCTGGTCCGCGAACCCGACCAGCAGCTGCGTTCGGCTTGCCGGTTTCTGGACATCGACTACGCGCCGAAGATGATGCAGTTCTACCGGGCCGCCGCCCGGAACGTCGCGCCCTGGCAGCGCATGCACCACGAAAAGACGCTCCGGCCTGCGCTGGCGAGCGACGTGCAGCCCTGGCGCCGCTCGGCGAGCAAGTTCCAGCTCGCGCTCATCGAGGGCCTCGCGGGCGGCTCGATGGAGCTGATCGGCCAGAAGCGCCACGTGCGCGGTTGGCGCGCCGCTCTCGCGCGAGTCGCCTGGGTGGCGGAGCAGCTGTTCCACGGCGTACTGGCGCTGCGGAAACGCCTGACGCGCGGCCTGGATCCGGGCCCGCGCACGGCCTCGACGTAACTCGCGCTCAGTCCAGTTCGAACTCGTTCTTGTAGTCGAGTTTCAGCGACTCGGACTGGCGCGACTTCTCGAGATAGCAGTTGCCGACCGCGAGCACATCGATGTCGGTACCCATGAAGCAGCGGAAGGCGTCCTCGGGGGATCCGACGATTGGCTCGCCGCGTACGTTGAAGCTGGTGTTGACGACGACCGGGC
Source organism: Gammaproteobacteria bacterium (assembly GCA_031396515.1). Taxonomy (GTDB): domain Bacteria; phylum Pseudomonadota; class Gammaproteobacteria; order Steroidobacterales; family Steroidobacteraceae; genus SCUD01. The sequence continues at coordinate 3,834 of JANNKZ010000506.1, read as the reverse complement.
AACCGGTCAGCGCCTTGAATCCCGCGATAAGGTCGTAGTAGCGCGGGTTCGTGTCCCGGTGCACGGTCTGGACGCGCGCGGAGTAATCGACATGCGTCACCGCGGGAATCTCCGAGCGCCTGATATTCAGCTTCTCGATGCCGAACAGCGCCTGCTCGGATTCGGTCATCGCGCGCCTCCGGTCTTTGACGACATCCGCGACCAGCAACATGTACGGGCTGTCCGAGTCGATTTCGAACCAGTCGCTGACGTCCTCGCGCAGCACCGCCGGCGCGAACGGCCGAAACGACTCGCGGTACTTCACCTTGAGGTTCAGCATCTTCTGCATGGTCGGCGAACGCGCGTCGCCGAGGATCGAGCGGCCGCCGAGTGCGCGGGGTCCGAACTCCATGCGGCCCTGGAACCAGCCGAGCGCCTTGCCGTCGGCGAGATCGCGGGCAGCGCGCGCGATCATGTCCGCTTCCGATAGCCGGTCGAACTGTGCGCCGGCGCGGGAGAGGCGGTCGGCGATGTCGTCGTCCGTGAACGCGGGTCCGAGATAGGCGCCGCGCATGCGGTCACGGCCGTCGGAGCGCGCGCGTTCCCCGCCCAGCATGCCGTACCAGGTGGAGAGCGCGGCGCCGAGCGCGCCGCCGGCGTCGCCGGCCGCGGGCTGGATCCAGATGTTGTCGAAAGCGCCGTCGCGCAGGATCTTGCCGTTGGCGACGCAGTTGAGCGCGACGCCGCCGGCGAGGCAGAGGTTCTTCATGCCGGTTTCGCGCGCGACTGAACGCGTCAGGCGCAGCATCACTTCCTCCGTCACCTTCTGTACCGACGCGGCCAGGTCCATGTGTTTCTGGGTCAGGAGCTCCTCGGACTTGCGGCGCGAGCCGCCGAACAGCTCGTCGAAGCGGCCATTCGTCATCGTCAGTCCGGTGCAGTAGTCGAAGTACCGCTGGTCGAGCCGGAAGCTGCCGTCGGCCTTGAGGTCCACGAGGTGCTGCAGGATCAGGTCGGCGTACTTCGGTTCGCCGTAGGGCGCGAGCCCCATGACTTTGTACTCGCCGCTGTTGACCTTGAAGCCCGTGTAGTAAGTGAATGCCGAGTAGAGCAGGCCGATCGAGTGCGGGAAATGAATCTCGCGCTGGACTTCCAGCTGGTTGGCGCGGCCGATCGCGAGCGAACTGGTCGCCCATTCGCCGACGCCGTCGAGCGTCAACACGGCGGCCTCGTCGAAGGGCGAAGGGTAATAAGCGCTGGCCGCGTGACTCAGGTGGTGCTCGCCGAACAGCAGCCGGTCATGCCATGGCGTTTTCTTGTCCACCTTCTCCAGTTCGCGGACCAGCAGATCCTTCAGGAACAGTTTCTCGCGCAACCACAGCGGGATCGCGATGCGAAAGGACCGGAACCCGCGCGGTGCGAACGCAAGGTAGGTCTCGAGCAACCGCTCGAACTTCAGAAAGGGCTTGTCGTAGAAGGCTACGTGATCGAGTTCAGCCGCCTCGATGCCTGCTTCGGCCAGGCAGTAAGCGGCGGCATGGTGAGGAAAGCGAGCGTCGTGTTTGCGCCGCGTGAACCGTTCCTCCTGCGCGGCGGCGACGATTTCGCCGTCGCGCAGCAGGGCCGCCGCGCTGTCGTGGTAGTACGCGGAGATGCCGAGGACGTGCTTCACGTCAGAACAGCGTGTAAATGAAGGGCGCGACGGCCGAGCCCTGCGACAGCACAATCAGCGCGCCGAGCAGCGCCATCGCAATCAGGGTCGGGGCCAGCCAGAACTTCTTGCGCACCCGCAGGAAGGACCAGAATTCCTTCAGGAAAGACAACATGGACAAAGCACTCCTAGAACTGGCGGCCCATCGTCTCGTCGGGCTTCCCCGGCGGGTTCCGATGGACCCAGTAGCTCGCGGCCTCACGGTCGAAGCGTCGGTTAAGAGGATCCTTGCCCCTGAGGCGCAAGATGAGCCCGGTCGGGACGACGGCGATGACGTAGACCAGAAACAACATGATCGGACTGATGACCTTCCCCAGCAGAAGCCCAAACGCCATCCACAGGCGGTTCAGCGGCGCGAGGACCTTCGGGACGGCAAGCGCAGCCAGCAGGAAGAGCGCGGCGATCCCGAACGCCCACAGCCGCGGACGTCCGTCGCGGATCAGCGGCCAGGCGCCGATGACCAGAAACAGGATCGTGAATACGACACCGAATGCGCGATCCGAGCCCCGCTCCGGACCGGAGGCATGGGCCCTCAGGTCAGCCAGGGCGCCGCTGTTATTCTTGGCCGAGCTCATCGCTCAATTATGCTTGAAGTCGTCCGGCTGCACGCCGTGGCGATTCAACAGTTTGTAGAAATCCGTGCGATTGCGGCCCGCGAGTTTTGCGGCCTGCGTCACATTGCCCCGGGTGATCTGCAGCAATTGCACGAGATAATTGCGCATGAACTCGTCGCGCGCCTGATCGAAGGTCGAAACCTGCGGCGCGGTCCCGCTGCCGAGCGCGCGTTGCACCAGTTCCGAGCTGATCACCGGGCCTGTGGCCAGCGAAGAGGCGTGCTGGAGAAGGGTTTGGAGCTGGCGTATGTTTCCCGGCCAGTCCCCGACCATCAGGAGTTCGAGCGCCTCCGGCGCGAGTACGTGACGCTGGCCGCTCTGGCGCGCGAGTTCGTCGAGGAAGTGCGCGGTCAGGAGCGGCACATCGTCCCGGCGCTGCGACAACGGCGGCAGGTCGATGCGGCTCACGCTCAGCCGGTAAAAGAGATCCTCGCGGAACCGGCCGCGGCCGACCAGGTCCGCGAGGTTCCGGTTGGTGCCCGAGATGATCCGGGTCAGCTCGGTGTCGAGCATGCCGTTCAGCGCCATCTGCAGGTCAAGCGGCAGGTCCGCCATCTCGTCGAGATAGAGCGTTCCGCGCGGCGCGTCGGCGGCCGGCGCCTCGTCGCTGTCGCGCCGGCCAAGCAGGGCGGCCTGCAACGTGTCGAGCGTCGCGGCCGCACAGGCGAGCGTCGAGAAGCGCGCGCCGCGGCGCGCGCTCGCCTGGTGGATGGCCCGCGCCAGCTGCGCCTTGCCGGTGCCAGGCATGCCGGTGATCAGGAGCGGCGCATCGGAGCCCGCCGCCATCAGCCCCTGCGACAGACGCTCTTCCATTACGGGATTGCGCGTGACGATTCCGGCGCGCCAGTCTTCGGTCACGCTCGCGAATCCCGAAACCTTGAGCGCGCTCTCGATCTGCTCGAGCAACTGGTCGCGCTCGACCGGCTTGGTCAGGAATGCGAATGCGCCGCTCTTGGTCGCCGTCACTGCGTCCGGGATCGTCCCGTGCGCGGTCAGCAGTATTACCGGCAGCGCCGGGTAGCGGCCCTGCAGCTCCTTCAGGAGCGCGATGCCGTCCTTGTCCTTCATGCGCAGGTCGGTTACCAGCACATCCGGCTGGAAGCGGGGCACGGAGGTGAGCGCCTGACTTGCGCTCTCACAAGCCGCGACCTCGAAGCCCTCCGAGCGCAGGCGGATCGTCAGGAGGCGCAGCAGGCCCGGATCGTCGTCGACCAGGACGATGCGCGCGCGGCGTCCGAGCGGTGTCTTCATGGCGTGCGCCCGCCCGAACCCTCGAGCGCCGCGATCGCCTCCAGTTTCTTGCGGGCTTCCTCGAGTTCGCGCCGCAAACGGTCTTTCTCGGCGGTCTCCTGCTGGAGCTTCCGGTTGAGGCTCGCGATGCGGTCGCGCTCGCCAGCCGTCGTGTCGCTTCGCAGGTTGGCATTCTCCTGGGCGAGCGCGAGCCGCGCATCGATGTCGCGCACCATCAGGTCCGCGAGCGCGCGTTCCGAATTCAGCAACGTTTCCGGCGTCGCCAGTGCCTCGCCGAGC
>JANNKZ010000469.1:0-4358 GCA_031396515.1 Gammaproteobacteria bacterium | reverse complement strand
CGGCGGCGGCGACCCCGTAGCCGCGGACGCAGAACCAATCTGGCCCCATCGGCGGTACCTGACTGGCACTACGCTCGGCACATGCTTTGACCTAGCCTCCATGAGCCGCATCCGATGACCTGGGTGGGGGAGGCACGATGACGCATTTCGCGGTGGCCGGGCTGCAGCTCGAACTGACGGCGCAGGACAACCTGGAGATCGTTCGTGCCGAGATGGAGCGGGTTAAGCGTCGGTTTCCGTGGATCGACATGGTCGTGCTCGGCGAGCTGTCCCTGCGCGGCCCCCAGGTCGCCAACGCCGAACCGCTGCCGGGACCCCTGGAGCAATCGCTGTGCCAGGTGGCGCGTGACCTGAAGCTCTGGTTCGTCCCGGGCTCGATCCACGAACGCGCTGGCGACAAGGTCTTCAACACGGCTCCGGTGATCGACCCGAGCGGCCAGGTCGTCGCGCGATACCGCAAGATGTTTCCGTTCCTGCCGTACGAGCAGGGCATCACGCCCGGCACGGAATTCGTCGTGTTTGACGTGCCCAGCGTCGGCAGGTTCGGCGTCTCGATCTGCTACGACATGTGGTTCCCCGAGACCACCCGCACGCTGGCCGCGATGGGCGCCGAGGTGATCCTGCACCCGTCGATGACGAATACCATCGACCGCGAGCTCGAGCTTGCGATCGCGCGCACCAATGCCGCGTCCAACCAATGTTACTTCCTCGACGTCAACGTGGCGGGAAGGCTGGGATTCGGCCAGTCCATCGTCTGCGGACCCGGCGGCGAGGTGATCTACACAGCCGGTCGAGGCCGCGAAGTCTTCCCGGTCGACATTGATCTCGAGCACGTGCGTACGGTGCGCCGCCGCGGCTGGCACGGCATCGGCCAGGTACTCAAGAGTTTTCGCGATCGCGCTGCGGACTTTCCGGCCTGCGGCGACCGCCACCATCCATCCCCTGCTTTCGAATCGCTCGGCCCGCTGCGCATGCCCGAGCGTGAGTAACCCCTTGCCCAACGTACCCGCCTGGAGAACTGCCGTGACCAAACATGCTGCCCTCCGCCAGAGATCCGCCATCGCGCTTGCCGTCTCGACCGTGCTCGCCGGCGGCGCCCAGACGGCCCACGCGCAGGAGGCGCCCGCCGCCGCCACCGAACTCGGCGAGGTCCTGGTGACGGCGACGCGCCGTGAACAATCGATCCAGGATGTTCCTTTCAACATCTCCGCGGTCAGCGGCGATGCACTGGTGAAAGCCAACATCATCGACTCGGTGGACGCGCTTCGCACCATGGCCGGCATTTCCGTGCAGGATCGCGGCTACCGGAACGGCGGCGTGACCAGCAGCGTCGTGATCCGCGGCATCAACGTCGACGCCGGCACCAACGGCGACGTGCCGCTCGCCGCGCCGCCGACCGTCGCGACCTACGTGGACAACACGCCGTTATTCGGCAATTTCATCCTGAAGGACATCGAACGCGTCGAGGTGCTGCGCGGCCCGCAGGGCACGCTGTACGGCTCGGGCTCCCTCGCCGGCAACGTGCGCTACATCATGCGCAAGCCCGATCTGTCCGGCTTCAGCGGCGAGGCCAGCGTGGGCTTCGGCCAGACCGACGGCTCCGACGGCTACAACCTGAATCCCGACGTCATGCTGAACATGCCGCTCTCGGACACGTTTGCGCTGCGCGTAAACGCCGGCATGATCGACAACGACGGCGTCGTCGACTATCCGCACGTCTATGTGCTGGACGCGAACGGCGATCCGGTCGTGAACGGCGACATCTTCACCGCAACGCCCGTCTACACGAGCGTCGAGGACGCGGACGACGTCGAGATCACCTACGGCCGCATTTCGGCGCTGTTCGTGCCGAACGACGCCCTCAGTATCCAGCTGTCTTACCAGCGCCAGGAAGACGAAGTCGGCGGCCGGCGGCAAGTCACGAGCGGCGACGACCTGGTCAATGGCGGCCAGTACGGCGAATACGAGTTCGGCGCGATCCAGCTCGAGCCCTCCGACCGCGAAGTCGAGCTGGCGGCGCTCGAAGTCGAGGTGGACCTCGGGTTCGCGACACTGACCTCGAGCACCTCGCACTACGACCACACCGGCACCGGCATCAGCGACAACTCCGGCGTCTATGCCCGGAACGGCTGGTTCTACTTCTACGGCAGCTCGCCGCGGCCGATCGCGCAAGCGGAACGCTTCTACGACGACTCCGCGCTCGCCCAGGAACTGCGGCTGGTCTCGAACGGCGACAACCGTATCGACTGGACGTTCGGCCTGTTCTACACGGACCAGGATTACGACCTCGGCCAGAACAGCTACCTCGTCGGCTACATTCCCTATCTGGACGCGCTCGACTGGTACGGCCTCGCCCCGTATGCGACGAACCAGGATTTCCTGTTCCGCCGCAACCAGAAGTACGAGGAAAAGGCGCTGTTCGGCGAGGTGACGTTCGACCTGCAGGAAAGCCTGCACTTGACCGTCGGCGGCCGTTACTTCGACAACGACCTGGATGTCGATGCCATCGTCGACGTGCCGATCTACGCGGTGTTCGCGCCGCCCGGCATCGCCGCGGAGTCTCAATCGGACGACGGCTTCCTCGCCAAGGCCAACCTCGCCTGGGACCTGAGCGAGGATTCGATGATGTACTTCACCTACTCGCAGGGTTATCGCCATGCCGGCGCGAACGCCGTGCCCACGACCGGCAAGTACGCGGAGAACCCGGATTTCTTCATCTTCGATTCCGACTCCGTGGACAACTACGAGATCGGCTACAAGGGCTCGAGCGAACGGCTGAACTGGGGCGTCTCGCTGTACTACAACGACTGGGAAGATCCGCAGCTCAATACGGCGACCCCGAACTGGGGATTCTTCGCCGCCATCAACGGCGATTCGGCGCGAACGCAGGGCATCGAAGTGGAGCTGTCCGGCCGGCTGGGCGACAGCCTGAGCTACAACCTCGGCTACACCTATGCCGACGCCGAGCTGAGCGAGGATGTGTACGCGCCCGCGGGCAATTTCTATGGCGGTCCGCTCTTTATCGATCGCGTCGGCGCCGACGGCGACCGCCTGCCCGGCTCAGCCGAGCATGTGTTCACGGTCTCGCTGCGCCACGACATGACATTTGCCAACAACGTCGAACTCGCGACCGTCCTGTCGGGCTATTACCAGTCGGAAGTCAGCAACAGCCTCGGCGACGACACCTGCCTGACGGAGTTCAACCCGATCGGCAACTGCCGCGACAGCGCCAACCCGGCGTCGGCCTTCTACGCGCCGGAGTCGGTGTTCAGCCGGAGCTTCGCAACGATCGACGGCTTCGATCTCTGGAACCTCAGCACGACGGCGAGCAAGGACTCCTGGTCGGCCTCGGTCTACGTCCGGAACCTGTTCAACGAGGAAGGAACGACCGGCGTGTTCCCGTTCCTGATTGGCGGTTCGCAGACCGACCCGTCCCAGAACTACTTCGGCAACAATTCGCGCGACTACATCGCCCAGCCGCGCACTTTCGGGATGACCGTAAGCTACCGGTTCTGAGGCCGACCGTTGCTCCCTGCTAGGATGGGCGCGCTCGATCGCCCGCACATGCCAGGTCCATCCCCTTCCGGCCGTGAACAGGTCGCCGACGCTATCGTGCGCTGCATCGATGGCGGCGACCCGGCGCATGGCCTCGCCCTCTGCCGCGACCTGAATACCCGCCATCCCGACTACGCGTATGGCTGGTACCTGGCGAGCTTCCTGATGAAGAAGGCGCGCCATTACGCGGACGCCCTGAAGGCGATCGACCGCGCGCTAGAGCTCTCGCCCTCCGACCGTTACCGCCTGCACCGGGCGAAGTGCCTGTTCGAGATGGGGGACATCGCGGAAGCCCGCGCCGCCAGCGCCGGCCTCGGCAGACGCGATTTCGAGGAAGCTGTGCTGCACGGCGAACTCGGCACGCTGCTGCACCAGCTCGGCGAGCATACGTCCGCCCTTGACCAGTACGACCGCGCGATCCGGCGCGATCCAGCCCAGTCGGGAAGCCACTTCAACCGCGCCGCGGTGCTGCGCTATCTCGGCGACAGCGCCGGCGCCGAAGCCGCGTTCGACGCAGCGATCGCTCTCAACCCGGACGAATTCGAGGCCTACAACGGCCGCGCCCACGTGCGCACGCAGACCCGCGAGCGCAATCACATCGACGAACTGCGCCGCGTGATCGCGCGCACCCGCGCTGCCCCGGGCCTGGTCCAGCTGCAGTTTGCGCTCGCAAAGGAGCTGGAGGACCTCGGCGACTACGACGCCTCGTTCGCGAGCCTCCAGCAGGGCGGCGCCACCAAGCGCCGCCACATGCAGTACCGAATCGAAACCGACCTCGAGATCATCGCGAAGATTCGCGACAC
>JANNKZ010000455.1:0-2694 GCA_031396515.1 Gammaproteobacteria bacterium | reverse complement strand
CCGGGTGCGCAGCCGGGGGTCCGGATACTCCAGGATTGTGAGGCGCGTCATGGGAGCAAGGCAGTGGGTGCGTATAACTGACTGAAAAATGCTGCTAAAGTTCGTCGAAGCATGGACTTACGCCGGCATCCGTCCGGACTTATACGATCCTTCGGGCCGCACCGGCAGCCAGGGAGCACTCGCATGGCACCGATCCTGAATCTCCGCTTCCGCCGCCCATTCCGCAACCTCCTCGGAGCTGCACTCACTGCGGTCGCCATTGCGATCGCCGTGCCGGCCGGCGTCGCGAGCGGTCAGCAGGGCATCGACCGCAGCGTCATCCCGGTCGCGCCCGACGCGCCGCAGACGTACGTCGTGCAGCCGGGCGACACGCTCTGGGACATTTCTTCCCGCTTCCTGACGGATCCCTGGTACTGGCCGGAGATCTGGCACGTCAATCCGCAGGTCGTGAACCCGCACTTGATCTACCCGGGCGACACGCTGGCGCTTACCTGGGTGGACGGCCAGCCGCGCGTCACCGTCGCGAGCGGTGGCGCCGTGCGCCTGTCGCCGCGCGTGCGTGAGCACCCGTTGTCCGAGGCGATCCGCGCGATCCCGTACGAGCGCATCGCCGCGTTCATGTCACGTCCCGGCGTGCTGACAGCGGAGCAGATCAAGGACGCGCCCTACGTCGCGTATGGCCGCGATCACCGGCTCGCCTCGTCGGTCGGCCAGGACATCTACGTGCGCCGCCTCGCCAGTGTTCCGACCGGCAGCCGCTACAGCATTTATCACGTCGGCGACGAGCTGAAGGATCCGGATGACGGCGAGGTGCTCGGCTACCAGGGCATCTTCACCGGCGAGGCCGACCTCAAGCGCCACGGCGATCCGTCGACCATGCTCGTGGTCGACTCGGCGCGCGAAACGCTCGAAGGCGACATCCTGCTGTCGGTTCCGGCCGACCCGAAACTGGACTTCATCCCGCGGGCGCCGAAGTCGCAGGTCGAGGGCACGGTCATGTCGGTCATCGACGATCGCACCGTGGTCGCCCAGTACGACATCGTGATCCTCAACCGCGGCTCGCGGCACGGCCTCGAACCCGGCAACGTGGTGGCGATCCACCGCGTCGGGCAGGAAGTGCGCGACATCACGCCGCATGCGGTCAGCAGCAAGATGACGACGCCGGAAGAGCGCCTGGCGACGGTCATCGTGTTCAAGTCATACGACCGGATGAGTTATGGGCTCGTCATGGAGTCGGAGCGCGAGATTCACGTCGGCGATACGGTGCGTAACCCGTAAGCGCTGCTTTCGATCGATTCAAACGCCGGCCACGGGGCCGGCGTTTTCTTTTGTGCGCGACGGATTCTCGAGCGACTTCGGTTCCTCGCGTTCCACGGGCGGGGAAACACCGTTCGCTCGCTCAACGGAGAAGAATCGGAGAATTCGCTCGCTCACGGGTTTCCCCGCCCGTGGTGCGCGAGGGTTGCAGTGGCCTGATAATCTGCGCGGCATGGAAGAATTCGCCACGTTCGTAACGCATCTGGAGTGCAGCGCGACCGGAGAGAAGTACCCGGCCGACGTGGTGCATGGCTTGTCGAAGGCGGGAAAGCCGTTGTTGGTCAGGTATGACCTCGATGCGTTGAAGCGGGCGGTGTCGAAGGAAGAGTTGGCAAGACGCGGCGGCGGGTTCTGGAAGTACCGGGAATTCCTGCCGGTGCGGAGGAGCGAAAACGTCGTGCGGCTCGGCGAGGTCGTGACGCCGCTCGTGGACCTGCAGGCGAGCGCGCGCCGCGCCGGCGCGATGCGGCTCACCGTCAAGGACGAGGGCCGGCTGCCGACCGGCTCCTTCAAGGCGCGCGGGCTCGCGCTCGCGGTCGCGATGGGCAAGGAACTCGGCGTCACCCGCATGGCGATGCCGACGAACGGCAACGCGGGCGCGGCACTCGCTGCCTACGCCGTAGCCGCTGGCATCGAGGCCCACGTGTTCTGCCCGGCCGACACGCCCGAGATCAACGTGCGCGAGATCGCGCTCGCGGGCGCCCACGTCACACTCGTGGACGGGCTCATCAACGACTGCGGCCGCCGCGTCGCCGAGGGGCGCGAGCGCATGGGCTGGTTCGATGTCTCGACGCTGAAGGAGCCGTACCGCATCGAGGGCAAGAAGACGATGGGCATCGAGCTCGCCGAGCAGCTCGGCTGGCAGCTGCCCGACGTCATCTTCTACCCGACCGGCGGCGGCACCGGCCTGATCGGCATGTGGAAGGCTTTCGCCGAACTCGAGGCGATCGGCTTCATTAATTCCAGGCGCCCGCGCATGGTCGCGGTACAGGCGTCGGGCTGCGCGCCGATCGTTCGCGCCTGGCAGCAGGGAGCCGAGCACGCCGAGCTCTGGAAGGACGCACATACTTATGCCGCCGGCATCCGCGTGCCGGGGGCGATCGGTGACTTCCTGATCCTTCGCGCAGTCCGGGAGAGCCGCGGGTTCGCGATTGCCGTGGACGACGAAGCCATCGCGGACGCCCTCGCCGAAGTCGCGAGAAGCGACGGGCTCCTGCTCTGCCCGGAAGGTGCCGCCACCTACGCCGCCTGGAAGGCAGCGCTGGCCTCCGGCCAGGTATCCGCCGACGAGACGGCACTCCTATTTAATTGCGCGAGCGGGCTGAAGTACTCGCTACCCGCAGTCTAGGGGCGGCCGCGCGGGTGTAGCCCGGCGGG
>JANNKZ010000332.1:0-4115 GCA_031396515.1 Gammaproteobacteria bacterium | reverse complement strand
CGCAACTGGTCCTCGACCTCGACGCCGCCGAGCCGGCGGTACAGCGCTTCCGTAAATTTCTGGCCGCGGCCGCCGGAGCCGCGATTGTCGAGCGCGAACACGACGTAGCCGCGCTGCGCGAGCAGTTGCGCCGTCTGGCCGCCGCGGCGTTCGCCCCAGCGGCGCGCGATGGTCTGCACCGTCGGTCCGCCATAGACGACGAGAACGGCCGGGTAGCGCTTGCCCGGTTCGTATCCGGCTGGCTTGTAGAGCTGCCAGTAGAGCGGCGTGCCGTCGGCCGCGGGCAGCGTGCCGAATTCCGGCGCAACGTGGCGGTCGAGGTAGGGCGCATAGGGATGCGCGGCGTCGAGCGTGTTCTCGACCAGCCAGGCGAGCCGCTTGCCGGTCGCGTCGTGCAACGACACCTGCGGCGGTTGCGCGGGGTCGCTGTAACCCCGCAGGAAGCGCCGGCCGTCGCGTGTCATCGTGACGTTGTTCCAGCCGTCGCCATTCGTCAGCGCGACCGGCGGCCTGGCCGGGCCCGCGTCGAGTTCGGCGACGTAGAGCTGCCGCTCGATCGGCGACTTCAGGGTCGCCATGATGTACACGCGGCCGCGGCGCTCGTCGAGGCCACGCACCGCCGGCGCCTGCCATTCGCCAAGGACGTCCCAGTCGCCGGCGGTGACCGGGCCGATCAGCACGCCGCCATAGTCGTAGCGGTAGATATGGTTGTGGCCGCTGCGCTCGGAGGTCCACAGGATTTCCTGCCGCTCCGGCAGGAAATAGAGGTCGTCGTGCAGCGACACCCAGGTCTCGCTGCGTTCGGAGAACAAATGCCTTCCCTCGCCGCCGGTAACCGGGAATGACATCACGTCGAGCCGCTTCTGGTCGCGCGACTGGCGCTGCACCAGCAGGCGGTTGCTCTCCGGGTACCAGGCCACGCGTGCGAGGTAATAATCCTTCTGGCCGAGGTCGGCCCAGGCAACTGCGCCGGTATCGAGCGCGAGGATCGCGAGTGTGACGCTGGCATTCGCGTGTCCGGTTGCGGGATAGCGCTGCTTGAAGACGCGCACGCCCTCGGCACCGATCTCGAAGCGCTCGACTTCCTCGACCGGCGACTCGTCCACGCGCGCATAGGCGACGTGGCGCTCGTCGGGTGACCACCAGTACCCGGTGTTGCGGTTCATCTCCTCCTGGGCGATGAACTCCGCCATGCCGTGACTGATCAGGCCGCCGCCGCCGGTCGTCAGCCGCCGTTCGGTGCCGGAGGTGACCTCGACCGCGTAGAGATCCTGGTCGCGGATGAAGGTGACGTAGCGCCCGCGCGGAGAGAATTGCGAATCGGTTTCGTAAGCCTCGGTCGACGTCAGCCGGCGCACGGCCCCGGCTGCGGGCTTCGACAGGTCGTAGTGGTAGAGGTCGCCGCCGAGCGGAAACAGCAACGAATGCGAATCGGGCGACCATTGGTACTCGACGATGCCGCGCAGCGCGGCGATACGCTGGCGTTCGCGCCGTGCTTCCTCCGCGGCGGAGAGCGTTTCTTCCGCCGGCGACAGCCGGCGCGAATCGACCAGCAGGCGATGGGTCTTCGCCGCGATGTCGTAGGCCCATAGGTCGAACACCGCGGGCGCGTCGTCGCGGCCGCGCAGGTAGGTCACCAGCTTTCCGTCCGGCGAGAAGCGCGTCTGGCGCAGCGACGGGCCCTGGAGATCCGGCGCGTCGAACAGCCGCTCGACGGTCAGGTCCTTCGCATGGGCCGCGCCGAGGGCCAGGCTCGCTGTGATACCGAGCACGTATGAACGCATCGTCACTCCGTCCTGTCGCAGGGGGAACGGTTCCGGCGACGCGGTTTGTTAGACTGCGCGACTGAACCCATCCGGAGTGTAAGCACGGTGTACCGCCATGTCATATTCGGCTTTGCAGCGGTCGCGTTCATCGCGGGGCCGGGCATGAGCCAGGCCGACGATTCCGCCGCATCAACGGTCCTGAGATACCCGGCGACTAATCGCGGCGCGATCGTGGATACGCTCCACGGCACCCAGGTCCCGGATCCGTATCGCTGGATGGAGACCGGTTCCCCGGAAGTCGCGAAGTGGGTCGCCGCGCAGAACGAACTGTCGCAGCCTTACCTCGATGCGATTCCTGCACGCGAGGCGCTGCGCACCCGCCTGACCGCGCTCTGGGATTACGAGCAGTACGGCTACAGCTGGCTCGATGAGAAGTCGCGCATGCCGGTCAGGAAGGGCAGCCGGTATTTCTACGTCGAGAAGAAGGGCAGTCAGAACCAGGGCGTCCTCTACTGGGCCGCCTCGCTCGACGCGGCGCCGAAAGTGCTGGTCGATCCGAACACGCTGTCGAAGGACGGGACCGCTTCGCTCGCCGACTATTCGATCAGCCCGGACGGCCGGTACGTGGCCTATGCGGTATCCGACGGCGGCACAGACTGGGACACCTGGCGCGTGCGCGAGGTGGACACGGGCCGCGAACTGTCCGAGGTGATAGGCGACACCAAGTTCACCGGCGTCTCCTGGTTGCCCGATGCGAGCGCGTTCTACTACTCGCGCTACCCGAAGGGGGCGGACGGCAAGGGCGACGACCAGCAGCAAGTGAGCGTCTATCGCCACCGGATCGGTACGTCGCAGTCGACCGACGAGTCCGTGTACGCAACCCCGGAGAATCCGCGCCATAACCCCTACGGCACCGTGACCGAAGACGGCCGCTGGCTGGTGTTCATCGTGGCCTACGGCTTCGACAGCAATGCGGTCCACCTGCGCGACCTGGCGAAGCCGGACGCGCCGGTCGTTCGCCTGCTGGACAAGTGGGACGCGATCTACGACTTCCTCGGCGCGATGGACGGCAAGCTCTATTTCCGCACGACGCTGGCGGCGCCGCGCGGCCGCGTGATCGCGATCGATCCGGCGGCGCCTGCGGTGGTCGAGATCGTGCCGGAGGCCGAGGCGACGCTGCACCAGGCGAGTCTGGTCGGCGGCCATGTGATTGCGAGCTACCTCGAGGACGCGCGCTCGCGCGTCGTGGTGCACGGCCAGGATGGCCGCCGGCTCCGCGACCTGAGTCTGCCGGGACTCGGCACGGTGATCGGATTCCCGGATTCGGCGAAACAGACGGAAACCTTCTTCGCGTACACCGATTACCTGACGCCGCTCGCGCTCTATCGCTACGACGTCGCGAAAGACGAAGTGACGCTGTTCCGCAAGCCGACGGTGAGCTTCGACGCCTCGACATACCTGACCGAGCAGGTGTTTTACAAGAGCAAGGACGGCACGCGCATACCGATGTTCATCACGCGCCGGAAGGACGCAGCGAAGGACGGCACGAATGCGACGCTGCTCTACGGCTACGGGGGCTTCGACGTGTCGCTGACGCCTTCCTACAGCGCCGCGGTCGCGGCCTGGCTCGAGCGCGGCGGCATCTATGCGGTCGCGAACCTGCGCGGCGGCGGCGAATTCGGCGCCGACTGGCACGACGCCGGCACCAAGACCAAGAAGCAGAATGTGTTCGACGACTTCATCGCCGCGGCCGAGTGGCTGATCGCAGAGCGCTACACGGCGCCGTCGAAGCTTGCGATCCACGGCCGCAGCAACGGCGGACTCCTGGTCGGCGCAGTGATGGCGCAGCGTCCCGAGCTCTTCGGCGCCACGCTGCCGGGCGTCGGCGTCATGGACATGCTGCGCTACCACACGGCGAGCGCGAATGCCTACGCGTGGTCCTCCGACTACGGCACGGTCGAGGACGAGGCGCAGTTCCGCGCGCTCAACGCCTATTCGCCGGTGCACAATCTGAAGCCGGGACGCTGCTATCCGCCGACGCTCGTGACGACCGCCGACCACGACGACCGCGTCGTGCCCTGGCACAGCTACAAGTTCACGGCGGCGCTCCAACACGCCCAGAACTGCGCCAATCCGGTGATCGTCCGCATCGAGACGCGCGCCGGCCACGGCGCCGGCAAGCCCACCTGGATGCTGGTCGAGGACTGGGCGAACCAATGGTCCTTCCTGATCAAGCACCTCGGAATGCCGGGCGGCCAATAGCCAAAGTTCTCAAAGGGGACGCACCCCTTTGCAGAGCTCGCCGCCTGCCGGGCTGGCTCGCTCGCTCAGAAGAGGGGGAAAAAGGGG
>JANNKZ010000272.1:0-3617 GCA_031396515.1 Gammaproteobacteria bacterium | reverse complement strand
GGCCGCCAGCCTGAGCGCCTGCCAGTAAATCCGGCCCAGCACTTGCCACGCGGCGAAGGGCTGGGAAGCGAGGGCGGCGGCGAGACTCGCACCGGTGATCTCACGGCGCCGCAGGGCGAGCGTTGCGTCGAAGGTCCTGGCGCCCCCTCGCCAGTTCTCCATGTGGACTGCGAGCCCTGCGCCCGGCTCCGAGAATCGCCAGTCGTACGCGACATCCATCGGCATGAAAGGTGACACGTGGAATTCCTTCGAAAGCCGGAACCGGATCGATGTACCGCGCCGGGTCCCGCTCGCTGCCGGCAGGACATAGGCATGGCGCTCGTTCCAGGGCGTATTCGTGATCTCGGCGACGATCGCGTCGACGCATCGACCGTCGGCGCCATGGCAGTAATAAAAAGTGACCGGGTTGAAGCAGGCACCGAAGCTGCGAAGCTGTGTCAGCACGCGGATGGGACCGGCCGGCCGGAGGCCGGTCTCGCGCCGCACTCGCTCGCGCACGGCCTCATCGAGCGGCTGTTGCGGATCGCCCAGGTAGTCTGCGCGGCGGAATCTCACGGGTGCGGGCCGGCGCGTGGACCAGAACCAGCGTCTGCGGAATACCTGGTCTAGCTCGGCAAGATCGAGCCACGCCAGGCACAGGCGATACTGGAAAGCATGCGGGACCGGCGCATAGCGCCGGTGCCTAAGCCGACCGGTGTAGAGCGCGCTGTGCATGGTCCCGCTCAAAATGGGCGACCGCCGCAAGGCCGCTTGCGAGGCCGTCCTCGTGAAATCCGTAACCCCACCACGCCCCGCAGTAATAAGTGCGTCGCGCGCCATTGAGTTCGCGTTGGCGCGACTGTGCGGCGACCGCGGCCGGCGTGAACAGCGGATGCTCATAAGAGAATCGACGCAGCACGCGCGCCGGGTCGATCGCTTCGGCGCAATTGAGCGTCACCAGGAACGGCTCAGGCGCATCGAGGCCCTGCAGAAGATTCATGTGGTAGGTGAGTGCGACCGGCCCGCGGCCGTCCGGCCGCAGGCGGTAATTCCACGCGGCCCAGGCGCGTCGCCGCTGCGGCAGCAGGCGTGTGTCCGTGTGCAGCACGGCGTCGTTACGCTGGAAGCGGATCGCGCCGAGCACTTCCCGCTCCGTATCGTCCGGGTCAGCGAGGAGCCTGAGTGCCTGGTCACTGTGACAGGCGAGGAACAGGGCGTCGTAGCGTTCGGCTTCCTGGCCCCGCGACTTGACGATTGCGCCGCCCGGAACACGCCGGATGGATTCGACCGGCGTGTCGAGGCGGATGCGGTCGCGAAACGGGGCCATCAGTCGCTCGACATAGCGCGCGGAGCCGCCCCGGATCACGCGCCACGTCGGGCGGCCGTTCACGGTCAGCAGGCCGTGGTTGTGCAGGAAACGCAAGAAGAAACGCGCCGGGAACGCGAACATCGCCTCCGGATCGGTCGACCAGATGGCGGCACCCATCGGCACGAGATAGTGCTCGACGAACGCCCGCCCGTAGCGGTTGCGCGCCAGCAGCTCGCCGAGGGGAATCTCGCCGCCCGGTTCCGCGAGCAGTGCCGGGGCCTCGCGATGGAAGTGCAGGATGTCGCGCACCATCCCGAGGAACGACGGCCGCAGCAGGTTGCTGCGCTGGGCAAAGAGGGCGTTCAGCGTCGTGCCGTTGTACTCCAGGCCGTCGGCGTCGCATCGCACCGAGAAGCTCATCGTGCTCGGTTGCGTGGCGACTCCGAGTTCGTCGAGGAGCGTGCTGAACAGCGGATAGTTGCGTTCGTTGTAGACGATGAATCCCGAGTCGACCGCGAAACGGCGGCCGGCCTGGGCGACGGCGTGCGTGTGCACGTGACCGCCAACGTGACCCTGCGCCTCGAACACGGTGATCGCATGGTCCGGATGAAGCCGGTGTGCCGCCGCGAGCCCGGCGATGCCGCTGCCGACGATCGCGATCTTCATGTGGCTTTCGTCGCGGGCAGACGACCCGCCGCCAGCACCGAGGCCGGTACCGCCCTCAGATTCCAGATGATGCCGAGCGCCGCGAGCAGGCGAATCAGGCACCAGGACAGGTCCAGCTCCCACCAGTAAAACCCCTGGCGCGCGGCATTGGGATAGCGGTGATGGTTGTTGTGCCAGCCCTCGCCCAGCGTGAGCAGCGCGAGCCACGCGTTGTTGCGCGAGCCGTCCGGGGTCTCGTAGCGGCGCGAGCCGAAGCGATGTGCGAGCGAGTTGATCGTGAAGGTCGCGTGGAACAGCGCGACTGTGGACAGGCAGAAGCCCCAGACCACGAGCTGCCAGCCGTTCGTGCCGAGTCCTGGCCACGCGCTTTCCAGCCAGGCGCCGGTGGCGAAGAGCGCGGCAAACAGCAGCAACGGCACTGCGGCATCGAAGCGGTCGAGCCAGCGTAGTTCCGGGTAGCGTGCCAAGTCGGGCACGAGCCGCAGCCGTGTCGCGAAATTCTCGCGCACCAGGAACCAGCCGACATGGCTCCACCAGAAACCGCCCACTTGCGGTGAATGACAGTCTTCTGGCCGGTCCGCGTGCGCATGGTGATGCCGGTGATGCGCGGCCCACCAGAGGGGCCCGCGCTGGACCGCGCTGGCGCCGAGCAGCGCGAAGACGAACTGTGCCCCGCGCGACGTGCGGAATGCCCGATGCGAGAAGTAACGGTGGAAAAAGGCCGTAATTGCGAACATGCGGACCAGGAACAGCGACACGGCGATGCCGACGGCGACCGTGCTCGTTCCGGTCCAGATGACCCCGAGGCAACCGGCGTGGAGCAGCACGAAAGGAACCACGCGCGGCCAGTCGACGCGTTTGCCATTTGCGGCATCCGCTACCGGTTCGGCGGTGCCGCTGTCGAACCAGCGCCGCAACGCGATTGCCATCTGCCGCGCACTCATCGAGCGGCCCCGTCGCCGGAACCGGATGGGTGCGGGCGCTGCGGTACCTTGCGCAGGCGCGTGGTGTCGTAGCCTTGAAGCTCAAGAAAGGCCAGCATGCGGCGGTAATCGGCCTCAAGGATCGCGGGTTCGCGCGCCATGATCCAGACGTAGTCTCGCTGGTCGCGGCCTATCACGGTCAACGTGTAGCCGGCGTCGAGATAAGCGATGCGGTAGTCGGCCTTGAACGGCCAGACGAATTGCATGCTCCAGACGGCATTGCCGGTGCCCGCGCGCACGAAGCCGCGCGGCGTGTAACGCTTCGGCTTGCCTTCAAATCCGCCGTCGCGGAACGTGAACGTGGTCTCGATCGTGCCGTCGGCCGCAAGCCGGTACGACTCGATCGCATCGTACGCATCGCGCTCGATCCGGGTCGGTATGCTCGCAATGACGTACCAATCGCCCATGAAGCGGGCGAGGTCGACATTTTCGGCGAGCGCAATCGGCGCCTGCCCGTCCTCGCGGCAGGCGGACAACAGCAAGCAGCAGAGCAGCAACGATCGATGATTCATGATCGGGGTCCATCCCTAAAGCAGTTCGTAACGCAGGCGCCGGTCGCCCGTTGCCTGCGCCTCGAGCGCAATCCAGCGCTCGTTCGCGTACCAGAGGTCGATTTGAACGTCGCGCCCGCTGATGCGATGGCGGCTGGCCGAGACCGGCTGGCCGCGCACCATGACGGT
>JANNKZ010000248.1:0-1991 GCA_031396515.1 Gammaproteobacteria bacterium | reverse complement strand
TTCCGGAATTCATCCCGCGTCCTGCTCCTGTTTTTTCTCCGGCCGCTTCCAGCTGTCGATCGTCTGCTGGCGCCCACGCTCAACCGTGAGTTTGCTCGCCGGCGCCGGCTTCGTGATCGTCGAGCCCGCGCCGATCGTCGCGTGCTCACCCACCGACACCGGCGCGACCAGCATCGTGCCCGAGCCGATGAACGCGCCGTCGCCGATGGTCGTGCGATGCTTGTTCACGCCGTCGTAGTTGCAGGTGACGGTGACGGCGCCGACATTCACATTCGCGCCGATGCTCGCGTCGCCGATGTAGCTCAAGTGATTCGCCTTGCTGCCGGCGCCGAGCTCGCTGTTCTTGATCTCGACGAAGTTGCCGACGTGCACGCCATCCGCGAGGCGGGTGCCGGGGCGCAGCCGCGCGAAGGGGCCGATCACGCAGCGCGTGCCGGTGACGGCGCCCTCGATCACGCTGTTGGCGCGGATCTCGGTGTCAGCGCCAATGTCGCAGTCGCGGAGCACGCAGCCCGGGCCGACCTTGACGCGATCGCCGAGCTTCACCTTGCCCGTAAGAATGACGTTGATGTCGAGCTCGACGTCGCGGCCGCAGCTCACATTGCCCCGCACGTCCACGCGCGCGGGATCGATGATCGTCACGCCGGCGCGCATCAATTCGACGGCTTTCGCGCGGCGATGCGCCGCTTCGACCTCGGCGAGCTGGACCTTGTCGTTCACGCCCAGGACCTCCGCTGCAGTGTCCGCGATCACCGCTTCGACCGCGCGGCCATCGCGCACCGCGGCGGCCACACAGTCGGTCAGATAGTACTCCCCCTGCGCGTTGTCGGCCTTGAGCGCGGCGAGCCAGCCGCGCAGGTTCCCGGCGGGCGCGGCAAGCAGGCCCGTGTTGATCTCCGCGACCTCGCGCTCCTGATGGTTCGCATCCTTCTCCTCGACGATGCGCACGACGCGGCCGGCGGCGTCGCGGATGACGCGGCCGTAGCCGGCCGGGTCCGGCAGCACCGCGGAGAGGAGCGCGAGCGATTTCGTGCCCGCGCGCGCGACCAGGTTCGCGAGCGCCGCGGCCTGGACCAGCGGCACGTCGCCGTAGAGCACGAGCACCGTGTGCTCGTCCGGGATGTCCGGCATCGCCTGCATCACGGCATGGCCCGTGCCCTTCTGCTCCGCCTGGAGCACCCACTGGATGTCCGCAGCCAGGAAGGCGGCGCGCACGCGTTCGGCGCCGTGGCCGTGTACGACATAAATCGCGGCGGGGTTCAGGCGGCGGGCGGTGTCGATGACGTGACCGAGCATCGGCTGTCCGGCGAGCGGCTGCAGCACCTTCGGCAGGTCGCTCGCCATGCGCTTGCCCTGGCCGGCGGCCAGGATGATGACGGACAGTGGCATCGAGGGGATTGTACCGGACGGTCCTGACGTACAATCCGGCCAGACGAATTAGTGGGACCCCCATGCACAAACTGACCACCCTGGCCGCAACCATCGTGTTGCTCGCCTCACCGCTCGCCTCTGCCGAAACGACAGTCATCGAGGCGGCGCGCTATCTGGATGTCGTGCAGGGCAAGTACGTCTCGCCCGCCGTGATCGTGATCGAAGGCGACAAGATCGCCGCGATCAATCCGGCAACGCGGCCGGCCGGCGCTACGGTTATCAACCTCGGCGAGCGCACCGTGCTGCCGGGGCTGATGGACGCGCACACGCATCTCAATTACATGCTGGAGGAAGGCTGGGAGACCGAGCACGTCCGCTTCACGACCGGCGACTACGCGCTCCGCGCGCTGCCGCACGCGAAGGCGACGCTGCTCGCCGGATTCACGACCGTGCGCGACGTCGGCACCGGATTCGGCTTCTCCGACGTCGCCCTGATGCATGCGATCGACAAGGGCTGGGCGGTCGGCCCGCGCGTGATCCCGGCCGGCCACGCGTTGTCGATCACCGGCGGCCATTGCGACCTCACGGGCTTCGGCCCCGGCATCGAACCGGAGAACTAC
>JANNKZ010000243.1:0-6114 GCA_031396515.1 Gammaproteobacteria bacterium | reverse complement strand
CAGGTAGGAGAGCTACTGTGTTAGTAGTGTATATCACCAACTTACCCACAACAATAGGAGTCGATCAACGTGAAGAAGTGGGACCAGCGATTAATCGCGGACTCGGAAAATGTATCAAAGTGGATCAGAACTTGAATTTTGACGCAGACGCTGCGTTCACCAAGGGCTCGATCGACGTTTCGAATAGCACGTCACGCAGCCAGGCATGGTCGGTCGTGCGCGTGACCAGGCGGGCCTGCATGACCGGCGGCGTGCCGACCACGATGAAGAGACGGCCGCCGACCGCGAGCGCGCGCTCGAAGCGCGGGTCGTCCACCGGCAGCGAACCGGTCACCGCGATGACGTCGTAGCCGAGGCCGAGATCTCGCGCGAAGGCGTCCGCGGTTTTCACGTCGACACGCGTGAGACCGAGCGCTGCGAGCGACTGACGCGCTGCCGCAGCCAGATCCGCGTGTATTTCGAGGCTTTCGACGTCGCCCGCGAGTTCCGACAGGCAGCCGGCGAAAAATCCGCTGCCGGTACCGACCTCGAGCACGCGTTCGCCGCGCACCGGCACGAGCGCCTGCAGCGCGCGACCCTCGACCGCGGGCTTCAGCATGCACTGGCCGTTTCCGATCGGGATGGCCGCGTCCGCGAATGCGACACCGCGGTACGCCTCGGGCACGAAGTGCTCGCGCGGCACGGCGGCGAGCGCGTCGAGCACGCGCGGTTCCAGCACGTCCCAGGCGCGCACCTGCTGTTCGATCATCTGCCGGCGGGCCGCTTCAATACGGGTGTTCATGGCCATTATGGTGAATCGCCGAAGGGCTCAGTACAAGCGTGGGATATGCTGCCAAAATCCGCACAGCGGAACGAATTAAACAGAGCCGCGGACACGCCGCGAGCCGACGAAGGGGATGGCAGACCGCATGACGGTCCCGGTGATCGCCGCCATGGCGTTCGCGATTCTTGCTGCCTTGCTGGCCGGTCTTGCCATCGTGCAGCGGCGCAAGTTGCGGCAACTCGCGGACCAGTCGGAAACCGCAAAACCGCAGCCGGTCGCGACGGGCGACTCCGTCAACGGCGCCCGCACGATGCTGTCCGCGATGCGCGAGCCCGCGCTCCTGCACGGGGAGCGCATCGAGGCCGTCAACGACGCCTTTGCCCGGACCGTCGGCATTCCCGCGCCCGAACTCGTCGGGCGTACCCTTGCCGATCTGGTCACGCGCGAATACGCTGACCTCACTGCGCTCGCCGTCACGCGCGCGCTCGCGGGCGAGGCCGGCCCGGGGCTCGTCGAAGTGGAGTTCGCGGATGTCCACGGCCAGGTCACACGGCTTGAACTCACCGCGAACGCGCTCAAGGAAGGCTCCGGCCGCCGCGTGCTGTTCACTGCCGAAGAGATGCTGCCGCGGCGCGAGGGCGCGCCGGGGGAGAGCGCGCCGGAGCGTTCGCAGCTCGCGCTCGATTCGCTCGGCGAAGGCCTGTTGACGACGGATGCCCATGGGATCGTCGACTACATTAACCGTTCGGCCGAACTCCTGACCGGAATCCGCCGCGAGGATGCGATCGGCCGGCCATTTGGCGCGTTGATCGGATTCGTCGACGAACATGACCGCCGGCCCTTGCCCGATCCGGTCGAGCAGTGCCTCGGAGCCGGCAGCCGCGTGAACCTCGGACGCCGCGCGCTCCTGATCGCGCGCATGAGCGGCAACGAGCTCGGCATCGAGGCGACCGCGTCGCCGATCCGCGGACCCGGCGGCGACATCGCCGGCGCGGCGGTGATGCTGCACGACGTCAGCGAACTGCGCGGTATCACGCAGCAGATGTCCTACCAGGCGAGCCACGACGCGTTGACCGGCTTGGTCAACCGGCGCGAATTCGAGCGGCGCCTGCAGGAGGCGCTCGAGGTCGCGCGCGGCGGACGGCAATCGCACGTCATGTGCTACCTGGACCTCGACCGCTTCAAGGCCGTCAACGACACCAGCGGCCACCTCGCCGGCGACAACATGCTGCGCGAGGTCGCCGCGCTGATCCGCGAGGCGGTGCGCGACTCGGACACGGTGGCACGGATCGGTGGCGACGAGTTCGGCGTGCTGCTGGTGGGTTGCCCGCTCGACAAGGCGCGGCAGATCGCGGACGACGTCTGGCGTGCGATCAGCGAATACCGCTTCGTCTGGAAGGACCGAATCTTCAGCGTCGGAGTCAGCCTCGGCCTGGTCGAACTGACCGGTGAGAGCAATTCCCTGGAAGAGATCATGAACGCGGCGGACTCCGCCTGCTACGTTGCGAAGAAGCAGGGCGACAGCCACATCCACGTGTATTCGTCGCATGACGAGGCGGTCGCGCGCAGCCGCGGGGAGATCCACTGGCTGCAGCGCCTGCAGGCGGCGCTTCGCGACGGTTTCTTCGAGCTCTACATCCAGCCGATCGAGCCGACGCGCCCGGGCACGACCGGCGGTCCGGCGATGGAGGTATTCGTGCGCCTGCACGACGAAGGTCACCCGGTGCAGCCCGCCGAATTCTTCCCTGCGGCCGAGCGGTACCGCCTGATGTCGCTGATCGACCGCTGGGTGCTCAGTTCCGCGCTCGCAGCGCTCGCGGCGGGCGCGATCCGCATCCCGCCGGGGCGCAGCCTGTCGATCAACGTGTCGGGCCAGACGCTCGCCGATCCGACGTACCTGGAATTCGTGGTGGACGAACTCGACCGTACGGGCGTGCAGCCGCCGCAGATCTGCTTCGAGGTCTCCGAGACCTCAGTCATCGCCAATCTCGAGCAGGCGCGCCGCTTCATCGACGTGCTGCACGGCATGGGCTGCCGCTTCGCGCTCGACGATTTTGGCAGCGACCTCGGTGGCTTCGCCAACCTCAAGACGCTGCCGATGGACTACGTCAAGATCGGCGGCGAATTCATGCGCGACCTCGGCCGCGACTCGGTGAACCAGGCGATGGTGAGCGCCGTCGTCGGCATGGCGCGCACGCTGAACTTCCGCCTGGTCGCCGAACAGATCGAGGACTTGGCGGCGCTCGAAGCTGCGCGCGCGATGGGCATCGATTTCGTGCAGGGCCACGCGATCGGGCGCCCGCGGCCGCTGGCGCCGGCGGCCTGAGGTCGGCACTGGCGCGCTCCCCCGGTCAGTGCCAGAATCCGCCGGTCCCGCCGCAGAGCGGGCCATTCATTCAGGGGAGGTGGAGTACATGAACGAGACAGCAGTCAAGCCGGTCGACACGTCGCTGGTCAAGCCGACCTGGATCACGTTGATCGCCGCCTGGGTCATCATCCTGTTGCCGATTCCCTTCACGACACCGCTTGGCTGGATCATTTCGATCGGCGCGGCGGTCATGGCGATCATCAGCCTGACACGCGGCGTGGTCGGCATTGCCATTGCCCAGCTCGTGTGCGCACTCATCGGCACCTGGTTCGTGTCCTGGATCGGATGGGCCATCTTCGGCGCATCCGTCATGGGCGCCGCTCTCAGCGCCGGCGGCTAGGGGCCGCCAGGCTGCGTGATCTGCGGCGGTTCCGTGAACCGCCGTATGCCGAAGGCTTCGTAGAGCTCGGCCGGCGCGAAGCCGACGCCTTCCTTCAGCACGTAGGCGATCTTCCGGATGTCTGAAATGTCGGACGTCGGGTCGCCGTCCACCAGGATCAGGTCGGCGCGCTTGCCGCGCTCGACCGTTCCGGTCTCCGACAGCACGCCCGCATAGCGCGCGCCATTCTCGGTTGCGATGCGGATCGCCTCGCCCGGCGGCACGCCCGCCTGCACGTACAGCTCGAGCTCGCGGTGCAGCATGAAGCCGGCGAGCGAATCGGTGCCGGCGACGAGCGGCACGCCCGCTGCATGCAGCTTGCCGATGAACTGCACCATCTTCTGCCAGGATGCGCGGTAGGTCTCGAGCTTGCCGCCGCTGACGTCGGTCGAATTGTTGCGCCAGGCGCGCTGGGTCGCGAACGGCATGTGATCGGCGACCGCGGCGAGCGACGGGTCCAGGTCGCCCGGGCGTTGCGTCCAGGTGCCCTCGAACGTGGCCATGGTCGCGTCGATCACGGTGCCGCGTTCAACCAGCAGCGCGATGAAGTCGCGCACCGGCTGCGACTCCAGGTCGAGCGCCTGGGTCTTCTCGCCGACCAGGTTGAAGCGGACGATCGTGCGCGAATCCGTATCGGGCGCCGAGACGAAGTTCAGCATCAGCTGGTTGATGTGCTGGAGTTCGTCATAGCCCTCGCTGGCCACGCGCTCGGCGCGCGAGAACGCGGGCACGTGCCCGCTGACACGCAGGCCGCGCGAGTGCGCGTAGGTCGCGATGGGCGCGGCCCATTCCGGCTTGATCGAGTTGTAGAGCTTGATCTGGCGGTAGCCGCGTTGCGCGTACCAGTCGATCGCAGCCTGCGCTTCCTCGACGCTGTTGACGACGAAGCCGCCGCGCGAGGCGAACGGACTCTCGCCCTCGATGTAGCCGGCCGGCTCAATGTGCGGACCGACGACCGCCCCATTTTCAATATCGCGCATCAGGCTCTCGAGATAGTCGTTGTCGTTGCCCATGTCGCGCGAAGAGGTGACGCCGCCCGCGATCTGCAGGCCCGCATTCCAGGCGTCCTCGTGCGAGTGCATGTCGAACAGGCCCGGCAGCAGCGCGCGCCCGCCGCCCTCGATGATGGTCGCCGGCTGCCCGGCCGGCGAGCCGGCGGGGTAGATGGCGGCGATGCGGCCGCCGTACACGTAGACGTCCGACGCCGCACCGAGTGTCCGGGTCTTGGAGTCGAACGGGCGCACGTCGCGGATCAGGATCGGCTCGGGCAGGCGATGCGCTTGCTTCCGGGCAATGCTCCGCAGGAATTCCGCATCCGCCGCCTGCTGCAGCCGCTCGAGTTCGGGCGCGGCGCTCGCGAAGCCGGTCAGCACCATGTGCCGGCCACCCACGTTGATGCTCGCGAACAGGCGCTTGCCGCCTTCCTCGTCGAGCCAGATGTAGTCCGGCTCCAGGCCGCTGCCGCGCAGCGCATAGAGCGCTACCTTGCGTTGCTGACCCGCCGGGCCGACGGTTGCTTCCTTGAGTTTTTCGCTGCTGAGCTCGCCGCCGGGCAGCCCCGGCAGCTTGCCGCCCGCCTGCTGGGTCGCGCGGACGATCAGCGCGGTCGTCTCGGGACTGCCGTAAGTCGGCAAGTACATCGCCGGCGACGCAATGTCCTTGAAGCCACGTTCCGATGTCGATTGCCAGGTGGCGTGGCCATCCTTGACCAGGAACTGCTCGTCGAGCAGCGCGCCGTAGGTGGTCTTGCCCTTCTGCCGGTAGCTCGCGAAGCTGCCGTCCGGCGCGAGGCGGATCGCCTCCTCGATATCCGGGCCGCGACCGTTGTCGCGGTAGGAATAGGTGACCTCGAGGTTGCCGCCGTCGCCGACCACGGTTGTCTGGGTGCCACTGAGCTTGCCGGCGTAGAGCACGTCGTATTCGAAGGTCTCCTCCGCCTGCGCCGCGGCGGCGAAAGCCAGGGCGCATGCCAGGACGAGCCTTCTCATTGTCCGAATCCCTTTCCGGTGAGCTGCCAGCGGATCATCGAGACGGGAATCATGCCGGCGTTGTTGACGTCGTCGAAGTAGCGCTTGAGCGTGAAGTCCTTGCCCTGGGTATGCGCGAGTTCGCGCATCAGGTCGTCGAGCAGGTGCTTGCCGGTCACGTAGCTGGTGCCGTAGCCGGGCTGGCGCAGGTACATCTGCTGCTCGAAGCCGAGCAGGTCGAGGTCGGGGCTCATCCAGCCGCGCGGCGTCCACTCCACCTGGAAGGCCTTCGCCGCGCTGTTGTCGAACTGGTTCGCATGCACATAGAGCGAAGCGAGCCCACGCGCCGCGCGCTGCGCCAGCATGATCCAGACGATTTCGCGCGTGCGCGGCGAGTCGTCGAACAGGCCTGCATGGAGCATGAACTCCTCCATCGCGGTCGCCATGCCCTCAGCGCGGGTGTCCCAGATGTTGTAGAGGAGGGCGCCGCGGCGGATCGGGCTCGGATGCGGCTCGTCGCGCATGCGCGCGAGGTCCCACCAGTGATAGAAGTGCGTGTAGAGCGCGAGCGGCTCGTAATGCGTCGCGATCGAGAAGAAGTTCCGCTTCTCGGCCGGCTCCCAGGCGCCGATCTGCG
>JANNKZ010000279.1:0-3154 GCA_031396515.1 Gammaproteobacteria bacterium | reverse complement strand
GCGCGGGCGGCCGCCATGCCGTCCTGCTCGCCGATCAGCACGGTGTAGTCGATCGGCATCTTTTCGAGGTACTTCAGGACGTCTTCGCGGAAGTCGATGGCAATACCGATGACCTCGACGCCGTACGCGGCCTGTTCGGCCGCGAGCGTGTTCAGCATCGGGATCTCGCGCCGGCAGGGCGCGCACCAGGTCGCCCAGAAATTGATCACGAGCGGCTTGCCGTCCCACTCCGACAGTGAACGCGGCTTACCGTCGCGGTCGGCGAGCGTCACGTCCGGGCGGACTTCCGGGATGACGGCGGGCCGGATGGGTTCGGGCGGCGGTGGTTCGGGTTCGAGCAAGCCGCGGCTGACGAAAAAAGCGCCGATGCCGGCGGCCAGCGCGATCGCCGCGACGATCGCAAGGCGCGCATGGCGGCGCATCATCCGCATTCGCTTGCGAAGCGCGCGAGGTGGGCGCGGAAGTCGGAGGCTTCGACGAAGCCGACCAGCCGGAAAGCGCGGCATTCGCGCCCCTGTCCGTTGAAAAACGCGGTCGTCGGCGGGCCGTAGACGCCGAATCGCTTCAGCAGCGCCTGGTCCGCCTCATTGTTGGCAGTGACGTCCGCCTTCAGCAAAACGTAGCTCGCGAGGTCCTGCTGCACGCCGGCAACCGAGAACGTGTACTTCTCCATTTCCTTGCAGGACACGCACCAATCCGCATAAAAATCGAGCATCGCCGGCTTGCCCGCAGCCTTGGCGGCGTCGAGCTCGCGGTCGAGATCGGCGATTGAGGCCACCTTCCGGAACGGCAGCGGCTCTTCGTTCGTCTTCGCACCGCCCGCAATTCCGGGCAGCGACGCTCCGCGCAATGGCTGGAACGGATCGTGGCCGCCGGCGGCCGCGCCGACCAGCATGATCACACCCCAGACGATCGCCGCCAGACCGGCGCCGCGCGCGACCAGCCGCCAGGTGTCGGTGCCGGTCCGGTGCCGGCCGAATCCACCGAAGTAATAGCCGCCGACGATCACCAGCAAAGCCCACAGCGCGAGCGTGAGCGAGCCCGGCAGGATGCGTTCCAGCATCCAGACGGCGATGCCGAGCAACATGACGCCGAACAGGGTCTTGACCATCGTCATCCAGGGACCGGCGTGCGGCAGGAAACGGCCGCCGGCGACGCCGACCAGGAGCAGCGGCGCGCCCATACCGATCGACATGGCGAACAGTGCCAGTGCACCGCGCACGATGTCACCCGTCTGCCCGATCACGGCGAGGGTTGCCACGAGGGGCGGGGCGACGCAGGCGGTCACGACGAGCGCAGAGAGCGCGCCCATGATCGCGGTGCCGATGAACGTACCGGACCGCTGCCGTCCCGACACGGCAGTCAACCGGTTCTCTAGCGCAGCAGGGATGCGGAACTCATAGAGACCGAACATCGCGAGCGCGAGGATCACGAACAGAATCGCAAAGGTGATGATGATCCAGGGCTGCTGGAAGAAGGCCTGGGCCTGCTGGCCGGCGGCTGCGAACGCGGCGCCCGCGATCGTATACGTCAGTGCCATGCCGAGCACGTAGGTCACCGACAACAGGAACGAACGGCTCGGGGTCGCTGCCGTGCCCTGGCCCGCGATGATGCTGGACAGGATCGGGATCATCGGCAGCACGCAGGGCGTGAACGCGAGGCCGAGGCCCAGTACGAAGAAGATTCCCATCACGACCAGCAGGTTGCCGCTCGCGATCGTCGCCGCCAGGCGGTCCTGTTCGGCGACCATCGGCGGCGCGTTTCCCAGCGGCGGCGTGCCAGGCGGCGGCAGGTCGACCTTCAGCGTCTTCGTGACGGGCGGATAGCAAAGACCGGCGTCGGCGCAGCCCTGGTAGCTCACCGCAATCTCGAGCGAGGAGCCGTCGGCCGAGCGCGTGACCGGCACGGTCGCCGCGAGGCTGTCGTAGTAGACCTCGACGTCGCCGAAGAACTCGTCCGTCTTCTTCTTTCCATCCGGCAGCGCGACGTCGCCGAGAGCGAAACCAGGCGTCGCCGTCTTGACCGAGATGCGATGGCGATAGAGGTAGTAGCCGGGCTCGATGCGCCAGTCGAGCGCGATCCGTTCGCCGCCGTCGGCGAGCGCGCTCAGCACGAAGGCTTCATCGACCGGCAGGAACTGGTCCTGATTGCTCGAAGGTCCGAGCAGGCCCTGGGCGGCCGCAGCAGCAGAAATGAACAGGAAAAGCGCGCCCAGGACTGACCGGAGTCTATGCATCATGCGGCGTGAGGTTAGCGGCCAACCGGTGACTTGTCTTGGCCTTGTGCCCAGTTTCATGAAATCTGTGCTTTTAGGTCTTTCACATCAACGGGTTACGTAACAGCTTGAATTTGCTGGCTCAATCCCTATCATTGGCAGTCGTTTGCATAGAGTGCTAACCAATTTCAGGAGTGACGACCGATGAAGATCCGTCCGCTACATGATCGCGTGATGGTCAAGCGCGAAGACGAAGAGCGCAAATCGCCCGGTGGCATCGTGATTCCCGACACCGCGGCTGAAAAACCGATCCGCGGCAAGATCATCGCGGTCGGCAAGGGCAAGATCCTGGAGAACGGCAATGTCCGTCCGCTCGACCTCAAGGTCGGCGACAAGATCCTGTTCGGCAAGTACAGCGGAACCGAAGTCAAAGTCGACGGCGACGAGCTCCTCGTGATGCGCGAGGAAGACGTCGTGGCCGTGATCGAAAAGTAATCCAGAGGACATTGCAAATATGGCAGCCAAGGAAGTCAGATTTTCAGACGACGCGCGCACCCGCATGGTCCGCGGCGTCAACCTGCTCGCGAACGCCGTCAAGGCGACGCTCGGCCCGAAAGGCCGCAACGCAGTGCTCGAGAAGAGCTTCGGAGCGCCGACCATCACCAAGGACGGCGTTTCGGTCGCGAAGGAAATCGAACTGAAGGACAAGTTCGAGAACATGGGCGCGCAGATGGTCAAGGAAGTCGCTTCCTCGACCTCCGACGAAGCCGGCGACGGCACGACCACCGCGACCGTGCTTGCCCAGGCGATCATCCGCGAGGGCATGAAGGCCGTCGCGTCGGGCATCAACCCGATGGACGTCAAGCGCGGCGTCGACCTGGCCGTGATTGCGACAGTCGAAGAGCTCAGAAAACTCTCCAAGCCCTGCAAGGACTCGAA